>NZ_JBZVFJ010000044.1:0-25442 GCF_058402725.1 Fundidesulfovibrio sp.
GCGGAGAGGGATTCCAAAGGGCGTAGCCCTTTGGCCGCCGGAGGCATATTCTCCGATTGCCTGGCCGCTCATCCCTGCCGGATCGCACGCCGTCGCGAAGCGGAGAGGGATTCCAAAGGGCGCAGCCCTTTGGCCGCCGGAGGCTATTTTACCAGCAATCCTTGCACCCCGTCGGTGCTCGGCCTGCTCAGCCCGTTCTACGCGTCGGGGGCGGCGAGTTGTCCGCAGGCGGCGGCGATGTCGCGGCCTTTGCTTTTGCGCAGGGTGACGGTGACGCCTTTGTCCCAGAGGACTTTCTGGAAGGCCTCCACGGCTTCGGGGCTGGGGCTCTGGAAGGGGATGCCAGGGGATTCGTTGAAGGCGATGAGGTTCACCTTGCCTTTCACGTGGGAGAGCAGGCGCACGAGGTCTCGGGCGAGGGCCGGGGAGTCGTTGACGCCGCCCAGGAGAACGTACTCGAAGGTGACGTGTTCGCGGGGCTTGAGGGGATATCGGGCGAGGGTGTCCATGAGCCGGTCCAGGGGCATCATGCGGGCGGCCTTGGGCATGAGTTGCGCGCGCAGTTCCTGGTTGGGGGCGTGGAGCGAGACGGCCAGGGCGCCCAGGCCTGTGCGCCCGAAGTCCAGGATGCCTGGTTCCACGCCCACGGTGGAGACGGTCATGCGGCGCGTGGAGACGTCAAGACCCTGGGGGTGGCGCAGCGATTCCAGCGCTTGCAGGAGATTGTTGTAGTTCATCAGGGGCTCGCCCATGCCCATGAACACGAGGTTGCGCGGGCGAAGGGTGCTGGCCGTATCCTGCAGGTGGTTGCGGGCGATAAGGATCTGGGCCAGGATCTCGCCAGGGGTGAGGTTTCGCGAGAGGCCCATGGTTCCTGTGCGGCAGAAGGTGCAGGCCATGGCGCATCCGGCCTGGGTGGAGAGGCACTGGGTGTAGTGGTCCTTTTCGGGAATGAGCACGGTTTCCACACGTGTGGAGGGGTCGAATTCCAGGAGGAACTTGACGGTTCCGTCGCGCGATTCCAGGCGCTGGGCCACCTGGGGGAGGCGGATGTCGGCTGCGTCGGCCAGTCGGGCGCGCAGGTCCTTGGAGAGGTTGGTCATCTCCAGCGGGGAGCCCAGGCGTTTCTGCCAGAGCCACTGCCAGACCTGGCGGGCGCGGAAGGGCTTTTCGCCCAGCTCCACGAGGAACGATTCCAGCTGATGGAAGCTCAGGTCCAGGAGGTTGGGGCGCTCGAACGGGGAGGGAAGGCCCGGCGCGGTGTCTGTCCGGCCGGGCTCCCGGGGGGTCTGGTTCATGCCTGGAAGTGCTCGCGCGCGGAGTGGCGGCGCACGAAGTCCACGGCCTGCTCCACGGTGTTCACGTCGCCCGCCACCTGGGCCTGGAGGAGCGCCTGACGGATGAGGCCCACGGCGGGGCCGGGCGGGATGTTCAGGATGGTCATGATCTCCTTGCCGTTGAGCAGGGGCTCGAGGTCTTCCTCGCGAATGTCCGCGCGGTCGAGCATCTTCATGTTGTGGTTGAATTCCTTGTAGTTGCCGCCACGGGCCTTGATGTCGGCGCGGGCCATCTCGATGATGCGCGGGTACTCGTCCAGGCTCTTGAAGCGGCGGATTCCCTTGTCGGTGAGCATGAAGTGGAAGCGCATGTGGTTGCGCACGAGGTAGCACACGAGGTCAACTTCGTCGTGGTCCAGGCGCAGGCTGGAGAGCAGGCGCATGGCGACCTTGGCGCCCACGCGGTGGTGCTGGTGGAAGTGCCAGTGGCCTTCCACGATCTCGGCGGTGTGGAGCTTGCCCACGTCGTGGAAGAGGCAGGCGAGGGTACCGTACCAGTCGTAGGGCAGCTCCTCGGGATAGTGGCGCATGACGGCGAGGGTGTGGTCGAAGACGGACTCCTCCTCGGCGTCGTTCTTTTTCTGCTTGATGCGCGCCAGGGCGGCCACCTCGGGCAGGAGGCGGTGGAGGATCATGGATTCGTAGAGCAGCCGCACGAACTCGTGCATGTTCTCGGCCTCGACCTTGCGCCATTCGTCCATGATGTCGGAGACGGAGACGTAGTCCAGGACGTTCTGGCCGTTGCGCAGGATGGCCATCCAGGAATTGGGTCCGATGGGCAGGCCGAAGTTGGCGGAAAAACGCATGGCGCGCACGGCGCGCAGGTAGTCCTGCCGGAGGGTCTGGTCCTGGATGCCCTTGAAGCGGATGACGCCCTCGGTGAAGTCGGCGAAGCCGTCGTGGGGGTCGTGGGCGCGGGGCAGGTAGGGGCAGGCGAGGTTGGCGGGCATCTCGCCGGTTTCGGTGAGGCGGCGGGCCAGGCGCGGGGTGAGCCGCACGAGGCACTCCTCGGGGTGGGAGGCCCCGGAGTCGGCGTTGAGGTAGAAGCTGAAGAGGGCCTCTCCCTCGCGCAGGCGGGCGAACACCTCGCCCTGTTCCTGGGCGACGTTGGGGAAGAGCTTCAGGAGCTCGTCGAAGGTGGCGTCGGTGCAGATGTCCACCTCGGGCTGGCCGGACTGGGCGAGCAGCGTCTTCTGGAGCTTGGCGTTGATGACGTAGGCCTCGTAGCCGTTGCGGATGATGGCCTTGCAGATGCCTACCGCGTCCTTGAAAGGATCGCTCATTGAGTCTCCCGATGGATTAGAGGACGTTTTTCCCGGCCACGAAGCAGGCCCTGACCACGCCGGTCAGCTCCCTGCCCGTGAGGGGGGTGTTCTTGCCTTTGGAGACGAGCGCCTGGGGCGTCACCTTCCAGCGGGCCTTGGGGTCGAAGAGGAGGAAGTCGGCCGGGTCGCCTTCCTGGAAGCGGTTCAGGGGCAGCCCGAAGATTTCGGCCGGGCGCACGCACCAGGCCGAGACCAGGGCGCGGGTGGAAAGGTCGCCGCGCTGGGCCAGCTCCCATGTGACGGAAAGGGCCGTCTCGAAGCCGGAGATGCCGTTGGGGGCCTCGTCGAAAGGGGTTTCCTTCTCGTGGGCCGCGTGGGGCGCGTGGTCGGTGGCCAGGGCGTCGATGGTACCGTCTTCGAGGGCGGCCAGCAGGGCCAGCTGGTCGTCCCGGGTGCGCAGGGGCGGGTTGACCTTGGCGGCGGTGTCGTAGCCCTCGCAGGCCTCCTCCGTGAGCGCCAGGTAGTGGGGGCACGTCTCGGCCGTGACGGGCGCGCCCTGGGCCTTGGCCCGGCGGATGATCTCCACCGACTGGCGACAGCTCACATGGGCCAGGTGCACGGGCACGCCCAGGTACTGGGCAAGCAGGCAGTCGCGCGCGACCTGGATGGCCTCTCCGGCCGTGGGCGCGCCGCGCAGGCCCAGGCGGGCGCTCACCGCGCCCTCGTTGATGCCCGCGTGAGGGGCCAGGAAGGGGTCTTCGCAGTGGTCGATGACGGGCACGCCCAGGTCCGACGCGTATTCCATGGCGCGCCGGAACAGTTCGGAGTCGGCCACGGGGCGGCCGTCGTTGGAGAAGGCGCGGCATCCGGCGGCCTTCAGCTCCTCCAGGGGGGCCAATTCCCTGCCGTCCAGGCCCACGGTGAGCGCGCCCACGGGGAAGAGCCTGGGGCCGCGCGGGTGGGCCTTGAGGGCCTTGTCCAGCATGAATTCCGTCACCGAGGCCTTGTCGTTCACAGGGTCGGTGTTGGCCATGCAGAACACGTTGACGAAGCCGCCCTTGGCGGCGGCGGCCAGGCCTGTGGCGATGGTCTCCTTCCACTCCTGGCCGGGCTCGCGCAGGTGGGCGTGCACGTCGGTGAGGCCGGGCAGCAGAACGAGGCCCTGGGCGTCGTGCACCTTCGCGCCTTCGGGGGCGGGGTGGGTCCCGGTGGGGTGGAGCCCCAGCACGCGGCCCTTGGCCACGAAGAGGTCCACGGGGTTCTCAGGGTCCAGGGCGGGCAGGGCGGAGCGCACCACGAGTTCGGCTTGGGACACGGGCTTACTCCTTGGGTTCCTTGCGGGTGATGTAGAGGTGCAAGAGGGCCATGCGCACGGCCACGCCGGAGGCCACCTGGTCCAGGATGAGGCTTTCGGGGGCGTCGGCCAGGTCGGAGGCGATCTCCAGGCCCCGGTTGATGGGGCCTGGGTGGAGCACCACGGCGTTGCGCGCGGCCTTTGCCAGTCGTGCCTGGGTCATGCCGAAGCGCCTGGAGTATTCGCGCAGGTCGGGCAACAGGCCCGCCTGCTGGCGTTCCAGCTGGAGGCGCAGGCACATCACGGCGTCGACGCCGCGCACGGCCTCGTCGAGGCTGGAGAACACGGGCGCGCCCAGGGCTCCGGCGGCGTGGGGCAGGAGCGTGCGCGGACCGCACAGGCGCACGTTGGCCCCCAGCAGGCGCAGCAGATGGATGTTGGAGCGCGCCACGCGGCTGTGGGCGATGTCGCCCAGGATGAGCACGGTGCGCCCCTCCAGGGAGCCCCAGCGCCGCGTGAGGGTGAAGGCGTCCAGCAGGGCCTGGGTCGGGTGGGCGTGCCAGCCGTCGCCGGCGTTGATCACGGCGCAGTCCAGGCGCTGGGCGATGAAGGCCGCCGCGCCCGAGGCGTTGTGGCGCATGACGATGGCGTCGGGGGCCATGGCCTGGAGCGTGAGCACCGTGTCCTTGAGCGATTCACCCTTGGAGAGGGAACTCCCGGCCTTCTGCAGGGCGAAGGTGTCCGCCGAGAGACGCTTGCCCGCCACGTCGAAGCTGGTCTTGGTGCGCGTGGAGGCCTCCGCGAAGAAGAGCACCACGGACTTGCCCTTGAGGATGGGGACTTTCTTCACGGGCCGGGAGTTGATCTCCTGGAAGGACGCGGCTGCGTTGAGAATCGCCAGGGCGTCGGCCTTGGCGAGCTGGGTGACATCCAGAAGATCCTTGTAGGGCCAGGACATAGTGCTCCTCGGGTGGGGGTGTCGAGCCAGGGCGCTCTTTCCATTTTCCACAGGGAGCGAGCCGGAGTCAATCGCCCAGGGCCTCCAGGATGTCCAAGGGCATGCGTGAAAAGGCCGCAAGCGCGCCAGGAGCCAGTGTTCCCAGGTCCGCGAAGCCCAGGACGCGGGCGGCGTTCCCGGCCAGCAGCTCCAGGGCCTCGGGGGCCGAAAGCGGGGTGCATTCCAGCAGGGCGCGCAGTTCGGCGAAGAGGTCCAGATCCGGGCTGGAGGCCAGGGAGTCCGTACCCAGGCAGCAGGGCACGCCCGCGTCCAGGAGAGCCCGGGCGGGGGCGCGGCCCACGCCGATCACGGCGTTGGAGCGCGGGCAGAGGCAGGCCGTGGCGCCGCTGGCGCGCAGGACGGCGATGTCCTCCCCGGAGAGGTGCACGCGGTGCACCGCCAGGGTGGAGGCGTCCAGGACGCCCAGGTCGCGGGCGCGGGCCACGGGGCTGGCGCGGGGGGGCTCGAAGCCTTCGGGGAGCACGCGCTCGCGCATGAAGCGGGCGTAGGGGCCGTCGCCCCCGGCCAGGAGGTCCGTCTCGCCCTCGTGCTCGGCCAGGTGGATGGAGAAGGCCCGGCCCCGGGCCTTGTCCCAGGCGTGGGCGCGCCGGAGGAACTCCGGACAGGTGGAGCCCAGGGCGTGGCCCGCCAGGGCCAGGTGCGGCGCTGGAACCGGTGGCAGGGGAGGCTCCTCCAGGCAGCCGAAGCGCTCGAACTGGACCACGTGTTCGAGCCCCGCCCGCGCAAGGGCCTTGTGCGTGTCCAGGGGCCTGCGCGTGGCGACGTCGGCTGCCGCGGCCGCGCCCGAGGCGGCCAGGGCGGCGCAGGCGCGGTCCAGGTCCCCGTCGGACGCGCCGTTCAGGGGCTGGGCGATGAGCCAGCGCACCCACTCAAGGAATCCCAGGCCCCGGAAGGGGGGCAGGCCCAGGTGGGAAAGCTCCAGATGGGTGTGGGCGTTGACGAGCCCGGGCAGGAGGGGAGCGTCCCCCAGGTCGCGCACGTCCGGCGGGGCCTGGGCGCGCAGCTCCCGCCAGGGGCCGCAGGCCTCGATGCGCGGGCCGTTCACGATCACGGCGCCGTCCTCGACGAAGCCCCCCCCGGGAGCGGGCGAGGCCACCAGGCGGGCGCGCAGGGCGTGGCGGCGCGGTGGGGTTTCAGCGGCAGTGGACAAGCACATCCTCCCTGTCTTCGAAGCGTACGTTCTCCCGGCTCAGGCCAAGGCCGCGCCAGGCCTCCTCCAGGCCTCCCGCGTGGCCCCAGAACTCGCCCGAGGCGCGCGCAGGGGCAGCGAGGGCGTGGATCAGGCGTCCGGCCAGCAGCTCGCGCGCGTGCTCGAAGAGTGCGCGGGCGCGCACCATGGTCCCCAGGGCGGGGTGGCGCGGCCCGGCCAGCACGGCGGCCTCGAGGGAAGGCTCCTGGGCCAGCCCCAGGCGGGCCACGGGAACGCCCGCGCGCCAGAAATCCCGGCAGGCCCGGGCCAGGGCCTCCACGGTCTGCTCGAGGTTCCAAGGGGCCACGAGCCCGGCGCGCCAGGGGGCCTCCAGGCCCGAGCCCGCCAGCACCAGCAGGGGGTGCAGGCGCACGAAGTCCGGACGCAGGGAGAGCGTGATCTCCACGTCGCGCGCGAAGACCCCGGGCGTCACGCCGGGCAGTCCCGGCAGCAGGTGCACGCCCAGGCGGAGCCCGGCGTCCTTTACCTCCCGGCAGGCCTCACGGGATCGCTCCGCCCCGTGACCGCGCCGGGCGCTCCGGAGGGCTCCGTCGTGGAAAGTCTGCACGCCCAGCTCCACGGTGTCCAGCCCCTGCCCTGCCAGTTCCCGCAGGAGCGCGGGGGAAACGGCGTCCGGCCGGGTGGAGCAGCGCACCCCCGCGACGCGCCCCGCAGCACGGTGTTCCGCGGCCAGCTCCAGGAACCTGCGCCGCCAGCCAGGGGCCAGGGCGGTGAAGGAGCCGCCGTAGAAGGCCGGTTCCAGGGGGCGGACGGGTAAGGCGGCCGAGAGCGCCCGGTCCATGGCATCCAGCGCGCCCGGGAGATCGAGCCCGGGCTTTCCGGTCTGGAGGTCCTGGGCGCAGAAAGTGCAGCGTCCGGCGCACCCTGCCCAGGGCAGGAACACCGGGAGCACGGGCCTTGCGGAGCGCGGGGGCGCCGGGAGGGCGAAGCGCAGAATCCGTGCTCCGGGTCCGTCAATTTCATTTCCTGCTTGCAAAAAAAAATCTCCCGCGCTAGCAAATGCTTATAAAGCCTTGGCGCGCCGGACCACCTGGCCGCCGCGAGGAACGCCATGTCGCAACAGGACTGCATCTTCTGCAAAATCGTCAAGGGCGAGATCCCGTGCAGCAAGGTCTACGAGACCGGCTCCGTGCTCGCCTTCCTGGACATCGCCCCCGTGAACAAGGGGCACGTGCTCGTGATTCCCAAGGAGCACTTCGAGGACGTGTGGGCCCTGCCCCCCGCGCTCGCGCCCGAGCTTCTGGACGCGATACAGCGTGTGGGCCGGGGGCTCAAGGAGGGGCTGGGCGCCCAGGGCATGAACCTGGGCATGAACAACGGCAGGGCCGCCGGGCAACTGGTCTTCCACGCCCACTGGCACCTGATTCCGCGCTTCGAGGACGACGGCCTGACCCTCTGGCCCCAGAAAGGCTACGCGGACACCGAGGAAATGAACACGACGGCAAGGGCCATCGCCGGCCATATCCGCACCTAATTCCCGATCCCCGGAGAGCGCCATGAACAACGGCAAGACCCTGACCAAAGCCGACATCGTCGATTACATCTACGAGAAGACCGAGAAGAACCGGGCCGAAGTGAAGGACCTGGTGGACAGCCTGCTGGAGATCATGAAGCAGGCCGTCAAGCGGGACAACTCCCTGCTCATCTCGGGCTTCGGCAAGTTCGACGCCTACGACAAGCGCGCCCGCAAGGGCCGCAACCCCCAGACCAGCGACACCATCGTCCTGCCGCCGCGCAAGGTGGTGGTGTTCCGGCTTTCGCGCAAGTTCCGCGCCGAGCTCAACCCCGACGAAGTGCTCTAGGCCGTGTCCCCGCCCGTCCCGCTCCGGGACGGACGGGGCGTTGCGGTTGCGTGTCCCTCCCCGCCCCGGGCCTCGCGAGGACCGGGCGGGCTTCCGCGCGCCGGGCGTACGGCCCGCGCATCTTTCCACAACCTGCCGCCGGGCGCGTTGCCTGCAATCCCCTCCTGCGCAACGGCTTCGCGGCCAAGGTCTCACGGGGCTGCGCGGAGGGGATTCGTCGGTCGAGTCCTGTTGTTGTCTGTTGGAGTGACGACGCAGGGCATGCGTTGAGGCCCCCGGCGCGATCCGCCTGGCTCAATCCGTCTGGCGCGGCGCGACTGCGGTCGGCTGGCGCGGGGCACAGGGCGCGGCGCTCCCCCGCCGGGTAGCGTCGGAGTCGGGCCGGCAGGCTTCGGGCTGCGTTGGAACCCGTCCCGGGTTCGATCCGGGGGGGCTTCGGTTCTCCCTGGCGGAAGGGGCGCCCCCTCAGGGCGCCGCCACCACGAACGCGCCGGGGAAGCGTGCGGCCAGCCTGTCCTGGGCGGCCATGGCCTCGTCGAGGGTGGCGAAGTCCCCCGCCTGGACGCGCCAGACGCGCACGCCCGCCTGATCCGCCTCCTGGACGGTGGAGCCCGGGTAGCCCATGCGAACGAGGTTTCCGGCCAGGGCGCGGGCGTTCTCGCGCACGGCGAACACCCCCACCTGGACGCGGAAGGGGCCTGAGAGCACAAGCTGAGACGGCTGGGAGGCCGCCTGAGCCTGCGCGGTGGGCTGCCAGGCCGTGGAGGCGGGCGTCTGCGCAGGGGGCGGCCAGGCCGTGGACGCTGGTGGGACGGTCCCGGAGGTGGAGGCCCCTGGGGCTGCCGCCGGGGGCGCTCCGGCCGGGACGTTGGACGGGGGGCCGTCCACGGAGAGGGCCACGCGGGCCTTGCCCCTGCCGTGGAAGCCCAGGGCCTTGGCCCCGGCCTCGGTGAGGTCCAGGCAGCGCCCGGCCACGAAGGGGCCCCGGTCGTTGACGCGCAGGGTGGCCTCGCGGCCGTTGTCGAGGTTGCGCACGCGCACGAGGGTGTTCATGGGCAGGATCTTGTGGGCGCAGGTGAGGGCGTCGGGGTCGAGGCGTTCGCCGTTGGCGGTGGTCTTGCCGGAAAACCAGCCGGGCTCGTACCAGGAGGCGTAGCCCTCCTCGCGGTAACCCTGGGCGTTGTAGAGGGGATGGTAGGTCTTGCCGCCGATGGAGTAGGGGCGGAACGTGCCCTTGGAGGCCGGACGCGGCCCAGTGGCCGAGCATCCGGCAAGGAGCGCGGCGGCGGCCAGAAGTGCCAGCAGTGCGCGGATCATGGCCCAAAGAATACGCGCAAGATTTTTTCGCGCAAGATGCTTGACAGCGAGACGATTCCCTCCTAAGAACACGCTTCCGCGCTGGGGGATCGTCTAGCGGCAGGACTATGGACTCTGACTCCATCAACCTAGGTTCGAATCCTAGTCCCCCAGCCAACGTTCTTTTACAGCGCGTCCCCATCGTCTAGCCTGGTCCAGGACACCGGCCTTTCACGCCGATAACAGGGGTTCAAATCCCCTTGGGGACGCCAAAGAAAATCAGGAGCTTACGAAAGTAGGCTCCTTTTTTCTTAGCCTTGGATATAGGCCGTGGATAGAGTCGAAGCCGTCGGAGCCTACCCGGCGGCTTCTCTTTTTTGAACTCCACGCCCTTGCTGTCTACCAGGAAGGAGCGGCCTCCCAGAAGGCGGCATGACAATCAACCGGACTTTAGCTTAGAAACGCCGCCAAGCTGTCCAACCAACGGGACCATCTCACCAGGCGACTGAACGGGCTACCGTCATTCTCCGATAAATCGGATTTTGATGTTGTTCTCCAAACCCAGTGCGGCTATTTTCTAAGCCGGGTTGATTGTGGGAGATGTCATGTTCAATTCGCTGGAAATATGTGCGGGGGCGGGAGGTCAGGGTCTTGGCCTCGAAATGGCGGGGTTCGAACACGAGGCCTTGATCGAATTGGAGCCGACCGCGTGTGCAACGCTTCGACTCAATCGCCCGACCTGGAACGTCATTCAGGGCGACTTGCGCCTGTTCAGCGGCCTCCCTTACAAGGGCATCGACCTAGTGGCAGGCGGCGTCCCGTGCCCTCCGTTCTCCAAGGCAGGCAAGCAGCTTGGCGCGGATGATGAGCGCGACCTGTTCCCCGAGGCAATCCGTATGGTCGATGAGTGTCGACCGCAAGCAGTGATGCTTGAAAACGTACGCGGCCTGCTTGATGCCGTCTTTGATAACTATCGCAACAAGTTCGAAATGCAACTCAAGAAGCTGGGCTATGTGCCAGGCTGGCGACTGCTCAATGCATCTGACTATGGAGTATCCCAGCTTCGGCCGCGAGTGGTGTTCGTTGGCATTCGCAAAGACTTGGCCGCCGGGTTCTCCTGGCCAGAAGCGCTCAAGGTGGAGCCGCCGACTGTGGGCGAACTGCTGCACGAACTCATGAAGGCCAACGGCTGGAGGGGCGCTGACCGATGGCGTGGCAAGGCCAATACCATTGCCCCCACTCTGGTTGGCGGCTCGAAGAAGCACGGTGGTCCCGACCTTGGCCCTACCCGCGCAAAAAAGGCCTGGGCAGCTCTGGGCGTCGATGGGATGGGGCTGTGGGACGATGCACCTCCGCGTGACTTCGCTGGCATGCCGCGTCTGACACCGCGCATGACAGCCCGGATTCAGGGCTTCCCGGATGACTGGCAGTTCTCTGGCCGGAAGACGGCCGCCTACCGTCAGATCGGTAACGCTTTTCCGCCACCGGTCGCAGCTGCCGTGGGCCGCCAAATATTTGCGGCTCTGGCCGTGAGACGTATTTTCAAGGTGGCATGATGGTTACTCCCTCCGACTTCGCAGAAGCCCGCAAGGCGTTCCATGCCGCGTTGCTCGCATCAACCTTGACCATCAATAGCATAGGGGTGGTCAGCAATGCCGACAGCAGCAACAAGACGAGCAAGGCAATCGCGAGGGGCATTGCCGACCTACTCAAAACCGAGACTATCGGGGAACGGATCGCGGGGCAGACTTCTGGCAACCAGTTCGAGGGCATCTGCGCCACCTTCGTGCGGGAAACCTTCCTCAAGCTGGGTCATCTGCGCCCCGGAACCTGGGACGTTCATCAAGTTTCCGGCCGCAACCGCCTTGAAATCGCCCGATATGAACAATATGGACACCTGGTCGCTCTTGACCGGGCCGCCAAAGCCGATGCCGAACTGGCCGCCGTCCTGGGAAGCGACTACACCATCACGCCGGATATTGTCGTGGTGCGCGACACTGAGGACGACAGCGTAATCAATGCTCCGGCATGCCTGGTCGATGACAGCGTGACCACGCTTGCCAGTCTGCGGAAGAAAAACAACGGTCTACCTTTGCTGCACGCAAGCATTTCCTGCAAGTGGACGATCCGTAGCGACAGGGCGCAAAACGCCAGGTCGGAAGCATTGAACTTGGTACGAAACCGCAAAGGTCGTCTGCCTCATATCGTGGTCGTCACGGCCGAGCCGACACCGAGCCGCCTGGCTTCTATCGCCCTGGGTACCGGGGACATTGACTGCGTGTATCACTTCGCCCTGTACGAGCTGCAAGCAACTTTGAAGGTTCTCGACATGGATGACGCGGCCGACTTACTGGCGGTAATAGTCAAGGGCAACCGATTGAAGGACATTTCAGACCTGCCGCTGGACTTGGCCGTGTGAGTGGCCAATATTGCGGCGAACTTCTGGTGAGTCATGGGAGTAAGGGAAGGGTGTAGCGGTCCAGGGTTTCTTGGACAGTTTCGCGCGCAAGTTCCGGCACTGATCGCCTAGCAACGTCGTCTTCGACGTCAGCGACACAGAGCCCATACCCGGCGCGGAGCCCGTGCCGATCCCCGACGATGCCTTGACCCCGGTTCAAGCACGCGGCCCCGTCGGTCATGAACTACAAAGGACCATACGCGACGCCTGCCGGGACCGTGTGGAAGGTGTGGAGCAAGGCCCCGGGTCGCAGTCGGACGGTCTGATCCAGCCTGCTTCTGCCGACAGGTCTCTCAACGTCGAAGTGAGGACCAGGCCAAAGCGCGCGGGGAACGTGGTCGGCCAGCCGGACGATGCAAAGCGCCCCTCCGGGAGGGACGCGCCAGGCGGGACGCACCGCGCGCCAATGCAAAAAGGCCGGACATTGCTGTCCGGCCTTATGCTTTTGGTGCCGAAGAGAGGACTCGAACCTCCACGGAGTTGCCCCCACCAGACCCTGAACCTGGCGTGTCTACCAATTCCACCACTTCGGCGTCGGGAGACGTGTATCTATACGCGGGCCGTCCCCTTGGCAAGCGTTTTTTCGTCCCGCAGCGAATTTTCCCCGGTTGATGGCCCCCGCGCTTTGCGCTACCTAGCTTTTCGCCAAACCGGCCCACCGGATACCCCATGATCGTAGCCCGCACCTTCGACGAACTCGAAGGAGTCCTCAACGGCTCCTGTCTCACCATCGGCAACTTCGACGGCGTGCACCTGGCGCACCAGAAGCTCCTCGCCCGCACCCGCGACAGGGCCAGGGCCCTCAACGTGGTCAGCCTGGCCGTCACCTTCGAGCCGCACCCGCGCAGCGTGCTCACCGGCAAGAACGACCCGCCGCGCCTCACCGCGCCCGACGTGAAGCTGGAACTCATCGCCGACACGGGCATCGAGGCCTGCCTTGTGCTGCCCTTCACCCGCGCCTTCGCCTCCCTGGAGCCGGAGGACTTCGTGCGCGACTGCCTCGTGCGCGACCTGGGCATGCGCGAACTTATCGTCGGGCACGACTGGGCCTTCGGGAAAGGGCGGCGCGGCGACTACGAAACCCTCTCCGCCCTGGGGCGCGCCATGGGCTACCTGGTGGAGCGCCTGGACCCCGTGCTCCACGACGGCGCGGTGGTGAGCTCCACCCGCGTGCGCGACATGCTCCAGGCGGGCGACGTCTGGGACGCCAAGCCCCTGCTGGGCCGCTGCCACAAGGTGCGCGGCGAGGTGATCCACGGGGCCGACCGGGGCGGCAAGCTCCTGGGCTTCCCCACCGCCAACGTCAAAACCCAGGACCAGCTCCTGCCCCGCTCGGGCGTCTACGCCGTGTGGGTCTCCCGGGGCGATCAGGCCTGGGCCGGCGTGGCCAACATCGGCATCAATCCCACCTTCGGCGGCAACCAGCTGAGCACCGAGGCCCACATCTTCGACTACTCAGGCGACCTCTACGGCAAGACCGTGGACCTCCACTTCGTCCAGCGCCTGCGCGGCGAGCGCAAGTTCCCCGGCGTCGAGGAGCTCAAGGCCCGCATCGCCGAGGACATCCGCCTGGCCAAGCGCATCCTCGCCGAGCCCGAAGCCGCGCTCTAGCGGCGCGCTTATGAAAAACATGAAGATGTTTTTCATGATTTAAATGAATGGTTTTGTCTGGTTATCTTGAAAATCCGCAGGGACGGATTTTGAGGGCGCACCACGAGCGGCGCGCTCCGGCAGGCGGGGACGCGCGGGAGGCCCGGGACACCTTCCCCGGGGGACGCCAGGGCCGGGCCTTCAGGACTTGGGCCGGGCCGCGAAACGGGGAGCGTCCTGGGGCCTGTCCGTGACGATGCCCGTTACGCCCCATTCCGCCAGGCGGAGCATGTCGGAGGCGTCGTTCACCGTGTAGGGGTTCACCCCGTATCCGGCGTCCAGGGCGGCGCGCACGGCGTCCCGCTCCAGGCCGCGATGCCCCGGATGCCAGGCGTCGGCCTTCACAGCGAGCAGGGCGCTCGCCGCGTCGCCCCGGAATCCGTGCGGGGTGAGCAGCGCCGCCAGCACCCCGGGGGCCAGCTCCTTGCTGCGCAGCACGCAGGCCGCGCTGAAGGAGGAGACGATCACCCGGTCCTCCATGCCCTCGGCGGACACCTCCTCCAGCACAAGCTCCACCACGCGCCCGGCCAGCTCCGGCGGGGCCGCGCGGGCCATGTCCTTGATCTCCACGTTGAGCCACATGCCAAGCTCCCGCGCCAGGCGCAGGGCCTGGGCCAGGGTGGGCACGCGCACGTCCTCGGGGCAGGGGTCGGGCAGCTCCCGCCAGGGCTTGTGGTGGCGCGGCCCGGCGCACTTGCGGCGCGGGAACACGTCGGCGCAGAGGGCGCGGATGTCTTCGAGCGTGTGCAGCCAGGGCAGGGCCGGGGGGCCGGAGGCGAAACGGGGGTGGGCGCCCGCGTTGGTGGTGCGCAGGAGGTTCAGGTCGTGCAGGACGATCACACGGGCGTCGCGCGTGAGCTGCACGTCGATCTCGCAGCCGTGGGCGCCCGCCGCCCGGCCCAGGCGCAGGGCGCGCAGGGTGTTCTCGGCGGCCAGGGAGCGGCCGCCCCGGTGCGCCCAGATCAGGGGCGCGGCGTGGAAGAGCGTGAGGGGTGGCAAGGGGGATCTCCGGGCGGCGCGGCTCAGCGGTTGAGGACCTGGTCCAGGAACTGGCGGCAGCGCTCCTCGCGCGGCGCGGTGAAGAACTCCCGCACGGGGGCGCGCTCCACGATCTGGCCCTTGTCCATGAACACCATGGTGTCGGCGGCCTCGCGGGCGAAGCCCATCTCGTGGGTGACGCAGACCATGGTCATGCCCTGGGCGGCCAGTTCGCGCATCACGTCGAGCACTTCCTTGATCATTTCCGGGTCCAGGGCGGAGGTGGGCTCGTCGAAGAGCATGATCCGGGGCTGCATGGCCAGGGCGCGGGCGATGGCCACGCGCTGCTGCTGCCCGCCCGAAAGCTGTCCCGGGAACTTTTCGGCCTGCTCGGCGATGCCCACGCGCTCCAGGTAGCCCATGGCCAGCGCAACGGCCTTTGCGCGCGGCATGTTGCGCACGTGCACCGGGCCGCAGACCACGTTGTCCAGGATGGTCATGTGCGGGAAGAGGTTGAACTGCTGGAACACCATGCCCGTCTCGCGGCGCACGCGCTCGATCTGGCGCACGTCGTTGGTGAGGCGCTCGCCGTTGACCACGATGTCGCCCTCCTGGTGCTCCTCCAGGCGGTTCACCGTGCGGATGAGCGTGGACTTGCCCGAGCCCGAGGGGCCGCACACCACCATCTTCTCGCCCTGGCGCACCCGCAGGTGGATGTCCTTGAGGGCGTGGAAGCTGCCGTACCACTTGTTGAGGCCCCGGATGTCGATGGCCAGGGGGGCCTGGGCCAGGTGGGGGGGGATGAATTCTTGGTCCGTGGTCATGGCTGGCCCCTATCTGTCCGCCGAGGGGATCTTGCGTTCCAGGCGGGCGCTGAAACTGGACATGCCGTAGCAGAGCACCCAGTACCAGAAGGCGATGAAGACGTTGGCCTCCTCCAGGCGGCCGAACCACTTGGGGCTCGACGTGGTGGCGAAGGCGATCTGCAACAGGTCCATGAGGCCCACGATGCCCACCAGGGACGTGTCCTTGAGGATGGCGATGAAGTTGTTCACCATGGGCGGAATGACGATGCGCAAGGCCTGGGGCAGGATGACCACGGTCATCTTCTTCCAGTAGCCCATGCCCAGGGCGTCGGCGGCCTCGTACTGGCCCTTGGGGATGCCCTGGAGCCCGCCCCGGATGTTCTCGGCAAGATACGCCGCGAAGAAGAGCGTGATGCCCACCGTGGCGCGCATCACCTTGTCGAGCTTAACGTCCGAGGGCAGGAAGAGCGGCAGCACCACCGAGGCCATGAAGAGGATGGTGATGAGCGGCACGCCGCGCACCACCTCGATGTAGGCCACGCAGAAGGGCCGGGCCAAGGGCAGCTTCGAGGCGCGCCCCAGGGCCAGGAGCACGCTCAGGGGGAAGGCAGCCGCCATGGCCGCCACCGAGAGGAGCACCGTGAGCATCAGCCCGCCCCAGTAATGGGTCTCCACGGCGGGCAGCCCCGTGAAGCCGCCACCGTGGATCAGGGCGAACACAGCCAGGGGCGAGGCCAGCCACGCCAGGCGCAGCGCCCGGCCCCGGCGCAGGCGGGGCAGAAGGCTGAGCCCCGCCAGGGCCAGCACCAGCAGCAGGGCCGCCAGGGGCCGCCAGCGTTCCTCGGCGGGGTAGATGCCGGTCATGAAGATGGGCCAGGTGTCGCGGATGTAGCCCCAGGCCGCGCCGGTGTGCTGCCTGGCCACGGCCGGGTCCAGGGTGAGGGTGGCGTTGGCCGCGGCCCAGTTCCAGAAGGGCTTCAGGGCCGACCACGCCACGAGGAGCGACAGGGCCGTGAGCAGGGCGTTGTACCAGGGCCAGAGCAGGTTGCGCAGGATCCAGCCCGTGATGCCGGTCTCCAGACGCGGCGGGGGCCTGTCGGGGATGTCGCGGGCCATCTAGCGCTCCACCAGGGCGACCTTGCGGTTGTAGAGGTTCATGCCGAGGGAAATGACCAGGGAGATGGCCAGGTACACCCCCATCCAGATGCCCACCACCTCGATGGACTGGCCGGACTGGTTGAGCACCGTGCCGCCCACGCTGACGAAATCGGGATAGCCGATGGCCACGGCCAGGGAGCTGGACTTGGCGATGGCCAGGTACTCGCTCGTCATGGGCGGCACGATGACGCGCATGGCCTGGGGCAGCACCACCAGGCGCAGCACCTGGCCCTCGCCCATGGCCAGGGCGCGGGCGGCCTCGCGCTGGCCCTTGGGCACGGCCTGGATGCCCGAGCGGATGATCTCGGCGTTGAAGGCCGACACGTACACCGTGAGCCCCACCACAAGGGCCGTGAACTCGGGCGAGAGCCCCGTGCCGCCCTGGAAGTTGAAGCCCTTCAGGGCGGGCAGTTCCAGGGCGAAGGGCTGTCCGGCGGCCAGCCAGGCCAGCCCGGGCAGGGCCAGAAACAGACAGATGCCGGGCAGGATCCAGCGTCCGGGCGCGCCCGTCTCGTCGCGCAGGCGGCGCGAGCGCCTGCGCAGCACCACGGCCCCGGCCAGGGCCCCGAGCGCCGCCGCGCAGAAGGGCCAGGCCCCGTCCAGGGGGATCAGGGCGGGCACGTAGAGCCCGCGCTTGTTCAGGAAGGCCCACTCGCCCAGGCTCAGGGAGTTGCGCACGTCGGGCAGGTGCTGGAGTACGATGAAATACCAGAAGAAGAGCTGGAGCAGCACCGGCAGGTTGCGGTTGAGCTCCACATACCAGCGGCAGAGCGTGCGCAGAAGCCAGTTGGGCGAGAGCCTGCCCAGGGCCACCAGCAGGCCCAGGAACGTGGAAGCCACGCACCCGATGAGCGTGACCTTGAGCGTGTTCAGCAGCCCCACGGCCAGGGCCAGCCCGTAGCTGGAGGTTTCGGAGTAGTGGACCACGTCCACGGCGTCGCGGGTGAGCCAGAAGGCCAGGGCGGGCAGCCCGGCGCAGGCCAGCACGCCCGCCGCGAACCAGGCGTCGCCCCGGGGGCCGGGCGTGCTCCGCGCCCTGCGGGCCAGCAGGCGGGAGGCCGCGAGCCCGGCGGCCAGGGCTGCCAGGATGAGCAGCACGCCCCAGCCGGGCAGGGGCACGCCCATGGTTTCGCCGATGCGGAAGCCCGCCTCGTTGCGCAGGAATTTGAACCCGGAACTGATGCCCCGGCTCTCCAGGTTGGCCAGCACGTTGGAGCAGGCCGCCGCCACCAGCCAGAGGAAGGCCGCGAGCATGGCGATCTGGAAGGACCAGGCCCGGCCCTGGGGGCTGCGCCAGAAGGGGACCTGCGGCGGGGCGGGGCGTTGGTTCATGGTCTGGGCGGCCGTCCGGCCTGGGTTGGGATTTCGGGAGGCGGCGCGCCGGGCCTGGCGCGTCCGGAAAGGGGTATGGCACGCCGGGGCGGGCCGCGCCAGGGGCGGGCCTGGCCTCCCCCCTTGGGTCTTCGCCGCCCGAGGTCCCGCGCCGGGGGCAGGCCCGGCGCGGGGGTCCGTTCGGAGCCGGTGCGGCGACCGGTCCTGCGGCGCTCGATCAACGGAAGGGCGGGGAGTAGAGCAGGCCGCCCTTGGTCCACTGGGCGTTCAGGCCGCGCTCCATGCGCAGGGGGGTCTTGGGCCCCAGGTTGCGCTCGAAGATCTCGCCGTAGTTGCCCACGGCCTTGATCACGCGCACGGGCGCGCCCTGGTCCAGGCCCAGGTCGGTCCAGAGGGTTCCGGTCTTGCCCAGCATGCGCTGCACCTCGGGGTCCTTGCTGCTGGCGAACATCTCCTCCACGTTGGCCTGGGTGACGCCGTATTCCTCGGCGGCGATGGTCAGCCAGACCACCCAGCGCACGATGTCCGTCCACTGGGCGTCGTCCTTGCGCACGAAGGGGCCGAGGGGCTCCTTGGAGATCACCTCGGGGAGGATCACGTGTTCGGCGGGGTCCTTCATCAGGGAGCGCTGGGCGGCCAGGCCGGAGATGTCGGTGGTGTGGGCGTCGCAGCGGCCCTCGTCGTAGGCCTTGCGCACGTCGGGCTGCTTCTCGAAGACCACGGGCTTGTAGTTCATGCCGTTCTTGCGGAAGAAGTCGGCCACGTTGAGTTCGGTGGTGGAGCCGGTCTCCATGCCGATGGCCGCGCCGTTCAGGTCCTTGGCGCTTTTCACGCCCGAGGATTTGCGCACCATGAAGCCCTGGCCGTCGTAGAGGGTCACGGTGGTGAAGCTCAGGCCCAGGGCGGTGTCGCGGTTCATGGTCTGGGTGGTGGTGCGCACGAGCAGGTCGATCTCTCCCGACTGCAGGGCCGGGATGCGCTCCTTGGAGTTGAGGGGCACGTACTTGATCTCGGGCACGTTGGCGGCGGCTGCCACGGCGCGCATGAAGTCGATGTCGAAGCCGATGCGCTGGCCCTTGTCGTCCAGGGCCGAGAAGCCGGGGTTTTCCACGTGGGTCCCGCACTTGAGGAAGCCGTCTTTCTTCACGTTCTGCAGGGTTCCCGCCGTGGCCGTGGCGGCCAGGGCCAGGGTGAGAAGGCCTGCGAGACAGAAACGGGTCAGTTGCATGGAGGCTCTCCTGCGTCCCTCTCGGTGCTCCCCGCGCGCGGACCAGGGAGGGGTTGCCGTGTCCGCGCCGCGCATGACCAGCCCGCGCCGGAGGGCTGCGAGGCCCGTGGGGCCGCGCTTCCGGCGTGTCCATGCCCATACATGGATGACCACGCGCTGGCAATTGGGTTAAACCAGATTTTCCGGGCCGACGCATCGAAACGGTGATGACACCGTGACCTTTTCGCGTCATAGCCACGGCGCAGCCCAAACCCAGAGGCCCCATGGACAAACCGAAATTCTACCAGGCCGTGCGCGAGCTCATCGTTGCGGAGCTGGCGTCCGGCGCGTTGCGCCCCGGCGACCGGCTGCCCAGCGAGCGCGCCCTGTGCGCCCGCACGGGCATGAACCGCAACACGGTGCGCCACGCCCTCTCGCAACTCCAGAAGGAGGGGCGCATCCACCGGCTGGACCGGCGGGGCTGGTACGTCACGCCCGCGCGCCTGACCCACAACCCCGCGCGCCACGTGAACTTCGCCCGCCTGGCCGCAGCCCAGGGCCGCGCGGCCCGGTGGACCACCGTGGACCGGGGCGAGCTGCGCCTGGAGGCGGACCACGAGGGCTGCGGTCCCGGGCTCTTCCCGGCCCGGACCCGGGTGTACGAGGTGGAGAACGTCTTCTTTCTGGACGGGCAGAAGGTGGCCTACGTGCGCAACTTCCTGCACGCCGGACGCCTGGAGGGCATCGTGCCCCGCATCCGCGACCGGGCCATGACCCAGGTGGCCGCCGAGGACTACGGCGTCGCCCTGGCGCAGACCGATCTTCTGGTGCGCCCGGAGTTCCTTCCGGCAGGGGTCTGCGCGGAGCTGGACGTGCCCCGGGGCTCGCCAGGGCTGTACATCCGCCGCGTGAAGACCGACGGCGCGGGCCAGGTGGTCACCGTGGAGCACGAATCCTGGCGCTTCGACGCCATCGAGCTGCGCGTGCGCGAGGAGTGAGCGCGGCCCGCGCGGCCAAGACGCCGGGCCTGGCGGGCCGCCAGGCCGCGCGCGTCGTCCCGGCGGGGAGGGCGCCCGGCTGGCCCCGGTCCGGACCGTCCGGCAGGCGGGGCAACTCCTCCGCGTCCGCGCGCTACCTCTGAGCCACCAGGGCCTGGAGGCGTCCGGCGGAGTGTGGCAGGGGGGTGTCGAACTCCAGGCCCACGTCCCTGCCCGAGCACCAGCGCACCACCCCGGCGCGGCCGTCCAGGCCCAGATCGCCCTTGCAGGAGCAGGCCGCAAGCGCGGCGCGTCCGCCCTCGCGGGGCTGGGCCTCTTCCAGCAGGCGCAGCCGGACGCCGCCGGGGCTCACGTCGAGCACCTCCCCCAGGGCCGGGCGGCCGCCAAGGTCCACGCGGCAGGTCAGGCGGGAGGCGTAGGCCTTCACGTAGATGCGGTCGTGGGCGCGGTGTTCGCTCTCGTCGCCGCCGCCGTCCAGGTAGCGTCCGGCCAGGTCGCGCACGTTGGCGGCCTCTTCCACCAGGGCCTTGAGCTCCCGGCTGGTCTCGCCCACGGTCTCGGTGACCTCCTCCGAGTTGTCCGTGACGTTCATGGCGCACATGTTGATCTCGAAGCTGGAGGCGCACTGGCTCTCGGCGCGCCGGGCGATGTCCCCGATGGCCTGGGAGGTGTCCACCATGGCCTTGGCGATGGCGGAGAAGCGCTCCTCCACGTCGTGGACGAGTTCCGAGGCGTTCTCGATGTCGCCCTTGGTGGCGTTCATGGCTTCGAGGGCCTCGTGGGAGCTTGCGTCGATGGCGCCCACGGCCTCGTGCACCTCGCGGGTGGCGGCCAGGGTCTTCTCGGCCAGCTTGCGCACCTCGTCGGCCACCACCGCGAAACCCCGTCCGGACTCCCCGGCCCGGGCGGCCTCGATGGCCGCGTTGAGCGCCAGGAGGTTGGTCTGGTCCGCGATGTCGGAGATGATCTGCGTCACGTTGCGGATGCGTCCGCCGCGCTCCACCAGCTGGGTCATGATGGACTGGAGCCCCGCGTAGGAGTCCACCACCTTGCGCGTCACCTGGGCGGTGTGGCGCACCTCTTCCATGCCTTCGCGGGCGCTGCCCTCGGCCTCGGAGGAGGTGGCGTGGGACTGGGCGGCCACGGTGGCCACAACGCGCACGTTGTCGGTCATCTCCTGCATGGCGCAGGAGACCTGGCGCGCCTGGCCCTGGGAGTCGGCCATGGTGTCCACCAGCCGCTGCAGGGTCTCGCTGATGGCGCGGGCGTCCTGCTCCAGGCGGGCCGTGGTGCCGCGGATCTTGTGGGCCAGCTGGCGGATTTCGGCCCGCTGGGCCGCCAGGCGCTCGGCGTCCATGTTGGAGGAGGTCATGTCCACGAGCATCACGAGCCAGCGGTCCTCGTTCTCGCCCACCTCCTGAACCACGCACTGGAAGAGGAAGAACGCCTCGCCCCGGTTGAAGCGCAGCAGATCCTCCGTCCGGGCGTCGCGGCGCAGGGCCTCCCACCCGCCGGCCGAGGTGGACGCGAAGAACAGGGGGTCCATGGCCGCGCCGCGCGCGGGCGCGGGCGTGCCCAGCACCCCGGCCATGGAGCGGTTCATCCAGCGCAGGGCTCCGGCCCGGGTGAGGGTCATCACCGGGAAGGGGAAGCTCTCCAGCAGGCTCAGGGCGCGCTCGCGGGCCTCCCGGTCCTCCCGGGAGCGGCGCGCGGCGGCCTCCACGGGGTCCTGCACGGCCTCGTCCGGGGCGATGCCCGCCAGCTGGCGGACGCGGTCCAGGAGCAGGTTCTCGCCGCGCGAGGCCCACAGGGCCGCCGCCCCGGCCAGGCCCGCCGCGGCCAGCCCGGCCGCCGCGCCCGCCCAGGGAGGGAGTCCGGCCCAGGGGGCCGAAGCCGCCGCCGCCGACAGGACGGCCGCCGCGACGGCCGTCCGGGATGCGAGTACGCCTGGGGAAGGCATGGCCCTACTTCACGCCCCGCGCGTTGAGGTAGGGGCCGTACTTCTTGTCGGTTCCCTTGATGTGGTTCACCAGCCAGTTGGAGAGGAAGTTCAGGATGTCCATGGACATGGCGCACTTGCCGGACTTGCAGTCCGCCTCCACCTGGAGCACCTTGGCCACGAACTTGTCGTGCTCGGTCTTGTGCGCGGCGTACTCGGGGTAGGCGTGGCCCTTCATGTGCCGCTCCTCGGTGGCGAAGTGGGAGGCGGCGTATTTCTTCATCTCGTCCACGATGCCCAGGACCACGGTGTCGGCCTTGCCGCCCTTCATGGCGTCGTGGAGCTTGTTGATCATGTCCACCAGCTTCTTGTGCTGGTCGTCGATCTCCTTGATGTTCACGGCGAGACGGTCGTTCCAGGCCAGCATGCTCATGCGGAATCTCCTTGGGGGGGCTTGTTCATTCCGTCCTATGCGTCACGAAGTGAGTTGTAAAGTCGATCCGTCCGGTTGTGAAGGATTCCTCCGCCGGGGAGCTTCATTCCCACATGGAAGGCGCGCCGACTCTTTGCCCGCTGCGCAGCTCTCCACCCGGGCAGGCGTTTCTTCCGACCCCGGACCGCTCAGCGTTCCCGTGCGTCCCAGCTCCGGAGGACGCTCTCCAGCAGCGGGTCGGCGGGCAGGTCCACGGCGCGGACTTGCGCCCCGAACTCCAGGGCGCGGGGCGCGGCCGGGTCAAAACGCGGCCAGCGCGCCGCGATCCCGCCGCCCGGGTCACCGGTGGACGCGAAGCGCGCCCAAAAGCCGCGCAACGCCCGGGCCTGGGCGCGGTCCGCGTCGTCGAAGCCCATCCACCAGGGGGTGAGCCCCGAGAGCGCGAACAGCTCCGCTCCGTGGGGCACGCCCAGGCGTTCGCCCTCCACGCCTGCGGCCCCCGAGTCCTCGGCCAGGATGCGACCGGGGGCCTCGGGAAGGCGTCTGGCGTAGCGGTAGAACCACGCGGGCTGCCCGCTCCGGGCCGCCTGGGCAGCCAGGAAGCGCGCGAAGGCCTCGAACCAGCGCGCATGGAGGAGCCGCGAGACCCCCCGCCACGGGTCCGTGCGCCCCTGCTCCTCCAGGGCGGCCAGGGCCGCGTCCGCGTCCGGCCCGAAGAACTCCCGGGCCAGCCGGGCCAGGGCCTCTGGGTCGCGCCCGGCGTCCCCGTAAAGCGGCGCGAAAACCGTTCCCTCGTCGGCCGTGATCCCCGTGAGCACAGGGACCTTGTGGAAGCGCCCCGCCCGGAAGAGCGCCAGGGGGTGGTCCGGCAGGATCAGGCCGTCCACCGCAGGACCGGCCGCGATGCGAGCCAGATCGAGCCCCATCTCGTGCTCCAGGGTCTCGTCGGCCTGGACCAGGGCCTCGGGGGGCAGGGCGCGCAGGGCCGCCAGGGGGTCTGCGGCACGGTCCGCGCCCGTGAGCGCCGCAGCGCGCAGGCCCAGGGCCTCGGCCGTGGACGCGCCGAAGCGCGGCTCGCGTAGGCCCCGCAGCGAGCCGGGCAGGGCCGGGCTCTGGAGCACGGCCTTGTCGAAGAGTCCCGCCGCGCGCGGACACGCCAGCAGCAGGGCCACACACTCCGCCCCCGCCGACTGCCCGGCCACCGTCACGTTGACCGGGTCGCCCCCGAAGGCCGCGATGTTGCGCCGCACCCAGCCCAGGGCGGCCATCTGGTCCAGGAGACCGTAGTTGCCCGACACCCCCCAGGGCGACTCCGCCGACAGCAGCGGGTGGGCCATCCAGCCCAGAAGGCCCAGGCGGTAGTTGACCGTGACCACCACCAGACCCTCCTCCGAGAGCGCCGCGCCGTGGTGCACCTCCCAGGCCGAGGCCCCGGCCTTGAAGGCCCCGCCGTGCAGGAACACCAGCACCGGCAGGCGCTCGGACGGGGAGCGGGCCGGGGTCCAGACGTTGAGCGTCAGGCAGTCCTCGGAGGCGGGGCCGTCGGGGTCGGCCTGGGGGCAGGCGGGGCCGAAGGCGTCGAAGCGGCGGGGCTCGGTCCAGGGGTCGGGCGGCGCGGGAGGCCGGAAGCGCCGCTCGCCCACGGGGGGCCGGGCGTAGGGGATGCCCAGGTATGCGCCCGACGCCTCCCGCAGGATCGGGCCGGACTCCACGGCCAATACGGCGGGATCGGGGCCGGGCTCCGGGCCGGTGCAGCCCGGGCAGCACAGGGCGGCCAGGGCCGCCAGGATTCCCGCGAGCAGTCTGGCCATGCGCCGTCCTCCTGTCTTCCCCGACACCGTGACCCATCGTCGCCGCGCACGCAAGAGGACGCGGCGGCAGGGGGCGTGGCGTAGCCTTCCTCCGCGCAAGGGCGGCGCACCCTGGCCGGAACGCGCCGGTCGGGGGGCAGCGGGCGCTGTCGCGTGCCGCCGGGCGGCCCGGCCGCGCCTTGCCGCCGGGCCGGGCCCGGTGTAACGGGGGCTGCGGAGCGCCCGCCCGAGGGCGCGCCGCAGGAACCGTCCCCATGTCTTCACGCTCCCATCCCTGGCAATGGGCCGCCCTGGCGGGGGTCTCGCTGCCCCTGGCCCTGGCCCTGAAGTGGGCCGCCTTCCCGGCGGCCATGCTCCTTGGCCCCATGCTGGCGGCCGTGGCTTTCGGGCTGCGCGGCGCGGGCGTGCGCGTGCCGGGCTGGGGCTTTCTGGCGGCCCAGGCCGTGGTGGGCTGCCAGGTGGGCACGGCGGTGACGGCCTCCATCCTGGCCACGGCGCTTGAGGCCTGGTGGGCCATGCTCCTGGTGGTGGCCGGCACGGTGGCCTCCGGCGCGCTGGTGGCCGCCGCCCTGGAGCGCTGGCGGCTTCTCCCCCCCAACACCGCCGCCTGGGGCTTCTCCCCCGGCGGAGCGGCCGCCATGACCGCCCTGGCCGCCGACTACGGGGCCGACGTGCGCCTGGTGGCCTTCACCCAGTACCTGCGCCTCTTCGTGGTGGTGCTCACGGCCTCGGGGGTGTCGCGGCTGCTCCTGGGGGCGGCCAGTGCGTCCGCCAATCCCCAGCCGCTCCTGGATTTCGGCTTTGCGGCGCCGGACGGGGCGCTCCTGGCCGCGCTGGGGGTGATCGGCGGGGGCTGCTGGCTGGGCAGGCGGCTGCGCATCCCGGCCGGGGCCATGCTCCTGCCCATGACGGCCGCCGCCCTGCTCAACGCCACTGGGGCGGCGCACCTGGCTCTGCCGCCGTGGCTCTTGGCCGTGGCCTACGCGGGCCTGGGCTGGTCCATCGGGCTGCGCTTCACGCCCGAGTCGGTGCGCCACGCGTTGCGGGCCATCCCGGCGCTCCTGGGGGCCACGGCCACGCTCATCGGGCTGTGCGTCCTGTCGGCGTGGTTTCTCAACGCGGCGCTGGGCGTGGACCCCCTCACGGCCTACCTGGCCACCAGTCCGGGCGGACTGGACTCCGTGGCCGTTATCGCCGTGGGCAGCCGCGCCGACGTGCCCTTCGTGCTGGCCGTGCAGACCCTGCGGCTCTTCGCCGTGGTGCTGGCAGGCCCCCTGGTGGCGCGCCTGGTCTGCCGCGCGGCCTCGCCCGAGGGCGGGGGCGACAGCTGCCCGTAAAGGCGCATCGTTCCTTGTCCGGCGGGGATTTCCAACGGGCTGCTAACACCACGTTGAAAAATCGATTCTTGCAGCCTGTTCAAAAAACTCGCTGGCAAGGCGCAGGGAAAAAG
>NZ_JBZVFJ010000045.1:0-25264 GCF_058402725.1 Fundidesulfovibrio sp.
TAGCCCTACCTCTTCGGTTGGACAGGATGTCCGGTCTAAACGGGGGCTACTCCACCCTGATAATTCAAATACATTGTCATCGAAAACAACTATTTGCTTGTCACCGGGCAGATTTGAAGCTGACACGTCTTTAACCACCTCTGTATGAATGATTAAAAAGGTGAGAGCGCGCGTATAATACAAACACGTAATTCACGGTTGAGCAATCGTGTGCTTGACAATCTGTCCGCAAGGCTATTGATGTCATTCAAGGGCGGGCTCCCGGCATCTTATGCAGCAAGTCATCTCATCGTCGAAGCTCCGTATCCAATAAGACCCATTCCAAGGGTTAACAGTATGACGCCAACAGCGAGAATGACTTTTGTCCAAAATTTAGACCACTGGTGTACCTCCATCGATTCGTAATTGTGGAAACCTACAACACCGCCAGAGCTTCGATTGTTGAATTCGTATTTATGGAATTCCCTTAGCTTGTCCATCGAACGCCTAATAAGCACCCACCCTAAGACAAAGGAAACAATTCCGCCGACTAGAGGAAGCATGTTGCCCTCCTGAAATTCGTACGAATTAATGTTTACCCCGCTATGTTGAAATATTTCCCCACAGCAGACAACACCGCCATTCCTAACAGGCAAAGAAATACTCCACGAATAAAAGCCAAAGAGCAAAGCCAACTAGTGCGTTGTGGGCAGCAGCAGCTTCAAAATTTTGAAACCCGAGCACCCCAAAGAAATATCTAGGTTATATTCAATTTGTCTTTGTCGCTTCCCAAGTCGAAGTGCATGAAATATTAAGTATCCTCCACCGACAAGGGTTAGCAATGCATACATGTCTGCATCCTTGTACGTGAAGAAGATGTAAACAAATTCTAACTTATTTATATACCAGGGCTACAAATGTTTGTCAATAATATGCACCGCTCAACCACTGCCTCGCCAAAGTCTAATCCACTGCGCAGTGGCAACTGGGCTCTCTTGCTGAAATATTCCATGCAGGATTTTACGCATTTCGAGACCCCTGCGTAATACGCTGAGGCGCGTGTCTGCTCCTTCCGGCGGCGCATTTTGAGGTCGAATTTCTGTTTCAGCGCCCTGTTTTGTCTTGATTTGCCCTTGGAATGGGATCACCGTTTTCCGGCGAAATCCACAATGCCCCCGCTTCGTATGACTTTGGGTTTGCCCATGGGCTCCAGAACTTCCTGCAGTATGGTCAAGCGACAAACGGCGGCCCGTCCGGCACGGAGCATGGCCAGAACAGCCTGAGCGGCAAGGTTCCTGACGCCGGACAATCTGGAGGAGTGGGCGGGCAGGCTGATGGCGGATCGGAAGCCCGGGGGACTGGTCAGCAGGGCCCGGGAAGCGCCTCCGAGCAGGAAAAAGCACAAGCGGCCCGGAGAATTTGGGAGCAGGAAAAAGGAATCGATCCGGAAACAAAACGCGAATACGGCATCGTCTGGCCGGGCGACGGCCCTGTACGATCGCCATTTGGCGACCGCAAATCCGCGACAGGGGAAAGAACACCAACTGGAGAGATCAAAACGGAACCGCACCGCGGGATTGATATACGCAACAAGGATGGCGGCCCAGTCAGAGCCAGCGAGGCTGGAGTGGTTGATTTCGTTGGACCCTATGGGGCAGGTGGGAACACCATCATGATCAAGAATAGATATAATGAAAGATCCGTATACCATCACACTCGATCGTCCGTACAGGGTGGCGATCGTGTTTATTCTGGCGACAACATCGGAAATACTGATTTGTCAGGGCGTTCCACGGGGCCACATATTCACTATGGAATCATGGATAAAAATGGTAATTATTTTGATCCTCAGACGAAATTGAAAAATGGTAACATACGCACATGATAGTCAAACTACATCACTTCGCAGCAAGCCTCGCCCTTGTCTGCCTCACGGCAGCCCCCGGGGTGTGCTCCGCACCCATCGTCACCGGGAACGCCGCCGGGGCGTCGCCCACCGGGACGCGACGCTAGTAGCCCTTGGCCGGTCCCGCCTCCGAGACCATGGAGTTCACGGGCATCTTGCCCATCTCGACGAAGGTTGTGGCCTGGCGCAGCACGATCTCGTCGGAGGGGGCCACGCTGAAGGCCTGGCCCACGCCCACGGGCCGCTTGCCCGCGAAGAACTGCACCATGCCCGCCGGGCCGTTGCCGCGCAGCTCCTCCAGCACGTAGCGACCGGGCGGCAGCGCCAGGGCCTTGCCGGGCCGCCATTCCAGGGCGAGGGCCTTGCCCTGCTGGTCGCGCACCGTCAGCGCCGTGACCACCCGGGGCTTCACGCGCACGAAGAAATGCGCCGACGGCTCCTTGTGCGTCTCGCGCACCACTTCATAGAGCAGGTCTGCGTTCTCAAGGTGCTTCACGAACTTGGGGATGAAGCTGTTGGGGTCCAGGATGATCTCCTGGCCCGCGTCCTGGCCGTCGTTCTTGCCCACGCGGCTCACGTAGCCCTTGAGGTTGAGCACCTCGTCCTTGCGGCTGCCCCACACGCCCTCCAGCACGAGCTGGTCGCCCTGCACGGCCTCCAGCACGCCCCCGGCGGGCACCACCTTCAGCTCGCCCCCCAGCCAGCAGACGAAGCGGGGCGCGCCCGACGCCTCCGCAGCGGGCCACGCGCCCTTCCACTCCAGGGCGGCCCGGGCCAGCACCACGCCGTCGGCGCGCACGTCGATGCCCTGGAAGGGGGCCAGGGGCAGACGCGGCCCCTTGGCCAGGTTGAAGCCGGGCCGGTCGGAGGCGAAAACGGCCGTCACGGGGCTCATGGCCGTGCCCTCGGGCAGGTTCTCGAAGCGCACGTCCAGGGGCTTGCCCGGGTCCAGGCGGATGGTGCGCGTCTGGGCCGTGAGGGGGCTGCCGTTCACGAGCACGCGAAGCTCCCGCGAGGGATAGGCCTTGAGGTCCTCGGGGCCCAGGCGGGGCGGCTCCAGCTCCACGCCGAACTGGCGCAGGAAGAGCGCGGTGACCTTGAGCTGCTGGGTCACCTTCCAGGAGAGGTCGGGGATGTTCTTGCTCACCTCCACGGCCAGGGCCGGGATGCCCACGCGGGAGAGGGCGTAGTAGGTGAGCGACTTGCGCTGCTCCAGGTAGCGGGAGCGGTCGTTGAAGGTGTCCATGTTGAAGAGCTGGAAGGCCCAGTCCTTGGGCGTGACGGCCTCGTTGACCTTGGCCAGCACCTGGCGCACCGCGCGCTCCAGCTGGGGGGCGCGCCTGGGGTCGGCGGAGTCCACGATCACCGACTGGCCGTAGCGCTGCGGTCCGCGCAGATCGGAGCGGCGCACGGGGTCGTAGAAGCCGGAGCCTTCATGCAGGTGGATGAGCGCCTGGCTCTGGGAGACCAGGAAACGGATCACGCGGGCCAGGCGGTCCTCGTAGAATTCGTTGTAGTCCTGGTCGAAGCGGCGGTTCAGGTCCACGTTGATGGCGCGCTTGCGCTCGTGGATGGAGGGCGGGTTGGCCCGGGGCACCACGATCACCGTGCCCTTGGTCACCTTGGCGCGGCTGAGCAGCTGGGCCGTGAGGAATCCTGCCGCCTCGTCGCCCTGGATGCCGCCCTGGACCATCACGGTGGGTCCGGGCTTGTCTCCGCGCAGGAAGTGGACCTCCAGGGCGTACTGGGTGCCCGGGAAGAAGGTGACGGATTCCGCCTGCGCCCGCGCGCAAGGGGCGAGCACGGCGAACGCCAGCAGCAGGAGCCCCGGCAGGAGCTTACTGGGCCTGGGCAAGGGGGAACGTCTCGCTGAAGATGGTCTTGCCCGAAGCGTTGCCGAGCACGAGCCGGAAGCCGTAGAGGCCCGAAGGCTCCACGCCCTGGGGCAGGGGGGCCTGGGCCGACACCTGCTTGAAGCGCTGGATGGAGAAGGCGAGGTCGTCCTTGCCGGTCTGCACGGGGGTGAGGGTCCCTTCGCGGGTCACGGCGAAGAGTTGCCCGCCGCCCGCCAGGGGCTGGGGCATCAGGTTGGCCAGGTCGAAGGAGTATTGGACGGTCTTGGCGTCCAGGCGCACGCGGAAGTTCTCCACGCCCACCTGGTTGAGGTCCACCTTGCCCACCACGGCGGCCAGGTCGAACCCCCCGGGGCGTTCGGCCGGGGGGGCCTGGGGCTGCGCGGCGGGCTGTACGGCGGGCTGCGCCTTGGAATCCTTGGCGTCTTTGGAGTCCTTGCCGGGCTTGGCCTGAGGCGGCGCGGCGGGCTGGGGCTGCGCCTTGCCGGAGGGGTCCATGCCCATGCCCGCCAGGAGCTGGGCCAGTTCCTGGGCGTCGGAGGTCTGGATGAGCTTCTCGATGTTCTGCAGGCGCTCCAGGCGGATGAGCGTTTCGGAGAGGCGTTTCTCCAGGTCGCGGCGTTCGTTCTGCCCGTCCTGGGCGCGGCGCCAGAACTGGTAGGAGGCGAAGACGCCGCCGGCGGCGGTGATGAGCACCAGCACCAGGAGGTAGGTGGCCGCACGGATCCAGCCCGGGCGCAGGCGCAGCCTGCGTGCGCTCTCCTGGTCGCGGAACCAGATGAGGTTGAGCTTCCCCTTGTCGGACACTTTAGAGCTTGCTCCAGTCTTCGTCCGTGATGAGCCAGCCGTCGCCGGATGGCCCGAGTACGAGCTTCTTGCGGCCCTTGTCGGCCACGCCGTCCCTGCTGGCGTACTCCTGGACGAATTCCACGAGCACGCCGTCCTGGGACAGGGAGAACTTCATGTCGCGCGCGGCCACTTTCTTGGGGGCCTTGGCCCCGGTCCAGAGCTGCTGCTTGTGGTCGCGGATGGCGGCCTTGCCCTTGCGGTCGCCCTGGGTGGCGTTGTCGGCGTAGAACTGGACGTAGTCGGCCACCTTGCCCTTTTCCCAGGCCTGACGCCAGGCTTCGACCACCTTGAGCACTTCGGGGCGCACGCGCTCCACGTATTTGGTCTCCAGGCCCAGGGTGGTTTCGTCGTAGTCCATGCCCACGATGACCATGCGGCCCTCGGCATTGCGCTGCCAGTAGAGGCGCTTGATGCCCTCGCTGGAGAGCGTGGGCGAGCGGTAGAGCTGCCCGAAGTAGGTGACCCAGTAGTCCGGCCCCTGCACGGCGCGCACGTCGTCGATGAGCACGTGGATCCAGGGCAGCTTGGCGAAGAGCTGGCGCTTGTGGCCCCGGAAGTTCTCGAAGGGCTCGCCCGTGGAAACCGAGAACTTCTGGGCGTCGTGGAAGGCGAAGAAGGCCTCGGACTTGCGCGACCAGGCCTTGGCCCACTCCAGTGTGGCGGCCACCACCTCCTGGCCCTCCTTGGAGACGGCGGGGTCGTCCTTGGACCAGTGCACCTCGTTGGCGATGACCACGGGGAGCACGCGCTTGGTGAGCTGGGGGTCCAGCTCCTTGATGTCGGGGTTGTTCAGGGCCACGCAGCCCCGGCTCTCGTTGGGCGTGATGGGCTTGCCCCGGCCGTGGATCCAGATGCCCGAGCCCTTGCGCCCGTTGATCACGTCGATGGGGTTGGGGTAGTTGAGCGTGAAGGCCAGGTCGCCGTAAAGGCTGAAATCGAGCCCGCCGTTGATGCGCTGCTTGATGAAGTAGACGCCCTCGGGGGTTTTGAGGTCGCCTTCCTTCCACTTGGTGCCGGGCTCCTGCCCGGTGGTGCAGGGCAGCTGCTTCACGGGGGAGAGGGGGCTTTTCTGCTCGAAGATCCAGAAGGTCTGGGAGGACTTGTCCACGGCCAGGAAGCGTTGGGGTCCGTAGGCGTCGGCCTTGAGGTTCACGGCCCAGCCTTCGCCCGCCCGGGCCTGTCCGGCCAGGAGCAGGGACAGGGCCGCCAGGGCGGCCAGAAGCAAAGGGGTCCACGCGCTGCGGCGGGCCTTGGCGGATGAGGCGTCGTGGGGTGCGGCCACGGTCAGGCTCCTCCTTGAGTCGACGGTGGTCAGGACGACGCCGCGGAGGACGCCTGTCCGGGTTCCGGCCGGATCGGCCGGAACGGTCATCACCTCGCCTTGGCCGCTACGAGGTCGGCCCGGGTGAAGATGGGGGAGAGTTCGTAGCCCGCCTGGGCCAGGTTCTCCCGGCCGCCTTCCTGGCGGTCCAGCACGGCGAGCACGGCCACGATCTGCAGGCCCGCGTCGCGCACGCGTTCGCAGGCCTTGAGGAGCGTGCCGCCGGTGGTCACCACGTCTTCGAGCATGGCCACCTTGTCGCCGGGGCGGAAGTTGCCCAGGCCCTCCAGGAACTGGTTGGTGCCGTAGCCCTTGGACTGCTTGCGCACGATGAACCCGGGCAGGGGGCGCTTCTCCAGCCAGGAGACCACGGTGACGGAGCTCACCAGGGGGTCCGCCCCCAGGGTCATGCCGCCCACGCCCTGCACGTCCAGCCCCGCGAGCATGTCCAGGAAGAGCCTGCCGATGAGGTAGGAGCCCTCCGGCGAGAGGGCCGTGGGCTTGCAGTCGAAGTAGTAGTCGCTCTTGCGGCCCGACGAGAGGGTGAAATCGCCCTCGCGGTAGGACTTTTCCAGCAGCAGTTGGGCGAGCCTGTTTTTCACGCCTTGAAAACCCTTTGATAGATCGTGTCTTCGTGTTGCAGAAAGCGCGAGGGATTGAAGATTTCGTCGAGCTTTTCGGCGCCCAAAGCGCCCGCGATGGCCGTATCACGCCGCACTTCGTCCGGGAAGAGCTTTTTTTCCGTCCAGCAGCGCATGGCCACGGCCTGCACCAGCTCGTAGGCCTTCTGGCGGTCCATGCCCTTCTCGTCGATGAGCGACAGGAGCACCGCCTGGGAGAAGAACAGCCCGAAGGAGCCCCAGAGGTTGCGCTCCATGTTCTCGCCGATCACGCGCAGCCCCGAGAGCAGGTTGGCCAGGCGGTGGAGCATGTAGTCGGCCAGGATGGTGGAGTCGGGCATGATCACGCGCTCCACCGAGGAGTGGGAGATGTCGCGCTCGTGCCACAGGGCCATGTTCTCCATGGCCGCCACGGCGTTGGAGCGCAAGAGCCTGGAGAGCCCGGCCAGGTTCTCGGCCGAGATGGGGTTCTTCTTGTGGGGCATGGCCGAGGAGCCCTTCTGGCCCTTGCCGAAGCCCTCCTCCACCTCCAGCACCTCGGTGCGCTGCAGGTGGCGAAGCTCCACGCAGAGGCGCTCGATGCCGCCGCCCAGCAGGGCCAGGGCCGTGAAGAACTCGGCATGGCGGTCGCGCTGCACGATCTGGGTGGAGATGGGGTCGGGCGTGAGGCCCAGGATGGCGCAGGTCTTCTCTTCCAGTTCGGGCGAGAGGTAGGCGTAGGTGCCCACGGCCCCGCTGATCTTGCCCACGGCGGCCTGGGCCACGGCGCGCTCCAGGCGTTCGCGGTGCCGCGCGAACTCGGCGTGGAACCCAGCGAGCTTGAGCCCGAAGCTGGTGGGCTCGGCGTGGATGCCGTGGGTGCGGCCCATGCACAGCCGGCCCTTGTTGGCCAGGGCCATGTCCTTGAGCACGCCCAGCAGGCGGTCCACCCCCGCCAGCACCATCTGGCCCGAGCGCTTGAGGAGCACGCCGTTGGCGGTGTCCACTATGTCGGAACTGGTGCAGCCCAGGTGGATGAAGCGGGCCGAGGGGCCCACGAATTCCTCCACGCAGGTGAGGAAGGCGATCACGTCGTGGCGGGTGCGCTCCTCGATTTCCAGGATGCGCTCCACGTCCAGGTCCGCCTTGTCGCGGATGGCCTGCATGTCGGCCTCGGGGATGCGCCCGAGTTGATGCCAGGCCTCGCAGACGGCCAGTTCCACTTCCAGCCAGACCCGGAAGCGGTTCTCCAGGCTCCAGAGCTTGCCCATTTCCGGGCGCGTGTAGCGGTCGATCATGTGCTTGTTTGCCGATTGGCCGCAGGGGGCCATGAAACGAGCAAGGCAGCCGAGGCTGCCTTGCGGGGTTCGATCAGTTGGAGGCGGCCCCGGTGGCGCTGGTGCTTGCGCTCGCGGATGCCGCTTCGGCCTTGGGGGCCGGCGACGGGGTGGAGCTTTGCGAACCCCCCGAGGAACCGGCCGGTTTGGAGTAAAGGTCGGAATACCAGCCGCCGCCCTTGAGGACGAAGGCCGTGTTGGAAATAAGCCGCTCGGATTTGCCTCCGCAGACGGGGCAGGGGACAGGGCGCTCGGCGAAGTCCTTCTGCCACTCCTCGAACGTCTGCTGGCATTCCTGGCAGCGGTATTCGTAGATGGGCATGGCGTACTCCTTCACGATCCCGTGAAATAGGCAACAGCTTCGTAACTAAGACGCGTGAGCGTCAAAGTCAAACCCGCGCTAGGACTTCTTGGCGGATTTGGCCTGGCGCACGCGCTCTTTCAGGCGTTCGGCACGGCGCTTGCGGCGGCGATCCAGCTCTTTCTTGCGTTCGATCTTCTTGTGGGCCATTGATGTTTCCTCCTGGCGCGATGCGCTCGAAAAAACGCTGGTTATTCATTTTCCCCAACGCTGTCCAGGTGTTTTTTTCCCTGAGATGCCGTAAGGCACCCCCATGCCCCGCATCAACGTGAATCTTCTCCTGCTGCTCCTCCTGGCGGCCGGCGCGTCGGCGCTTCGCCTCGCCTGGCTGGAATCCACCCCCCTGTGGTGGGACGAGTTCGTCACCCTGGGCCGGGCCGGGCTCCCCCTGGACGAACTCTGGCGCAGCCTTTCGTACCAAGGCCCCTCCGACGTCTCCCTGGATTCCTCCCCGCCGCTCCTGCATCTCCTGATCCATGCGGTGCTTTCCCTCGGCGGGAACACCGGGCCCTGGGTGAAAGTGCCGAGCATCGTGGCCGGCGTGCTCACCCTGCCCGTGGCCTACTTCCTGGGGGCGCGCCTCTTTTCGCCGCGCGCCGGGCTTTTCGCCTCGGGGCTCCTGGCCCTGTCCCTGCACCACATCCATTACAGCCGCGAGGCCAGGCCCTACGCCCTCTTCCTGCTGCTCGCAACGGCCTCCCTGCTGGCCCTGCTGCGCGCCCTGGAGACCAACCGGCCCCGCGACTGGGCGCTTCACGCCCTGTGCCTCGCCGCCTCGCTCTACGCCTCCTACCTGGGCGGAGCGGGCGCCGTGGCCCAGGCCGCCTACCTGGGCCTTCTCCTGGCCTGGCGAAGGCTTCCCCCGGGCAGGCTCGCACCGGCCTGCCTCTCCCTGGGGGCGGCGGCCCTGGCCTATCTCCCCTGGCTGCCCGGGCATCTTTTCCACATGGAACTCATCTACGCCCCGGGTTCGGACATGGGCCTCACCTGGAGCTTCCTGGGCCGGGCGCTTCTGGAATTCACCTCGGGCAGCACGCTTCTGCCGGTCTGCGCCGCCGTGGGCCTCCTGGCGGCGCTGCGGCGCAATCCCAAGGTCCTTGCGCTCCTGCTGCTCTGGCTGGCCGCTCCCCTGGCGGCCGCCCTTGCCCTGCGCACCGGCATTTCGGTGAACCCCCGCTACCTCATGAGCTTCGTACCCGGCCTGGCCATCCTGGCCGGATGCGGACTGGACGCCCTGCTGGGGGCGCTTCCCGCGAGGCTTCCGGCCGTATTCCCCGCGCTGCTGGGCGGTGTCGCGGTGCTGGGGCTTTCCTGGTCCGGGCTGGAAGGCCTCGACGCCTACTACCGCAAAGAGCGGCGCACCCAGCGCGACGACATGCTCGCCGTGGCCCGGGGGGCGGCCGACGCCGACGTGCTGGCCTTCGCGCGAAACCGCCACCTGAAGGTCTTCGCCCGCTGGTATCTGCCTGGGATCTTTGGGGATCTCTCGTCAAGCGGCGACCTCGCCTACCGGCGCGTCCTCCTCCTGGGCGAACCGGGCTTCGAACCGCCCGGCGACGGCATCCCGGAGCGCTTCGGGGAGCTCCCCGGCAGGCGCTCGGGCATCCTCAACCTGAGCCCGCTGCCTGCCTGCGGAACCTACCGCGCCGGTTTCACGGGCCTGGAGTTCCACGCCCAGGCCGCCTTCTGGGAGAACATGGCCCCGGACATGGTCCAGAAGACGCTGAGCCTTTTCGATCCCCACCGCCCGGGGCGCGCCCTCTGGGGCTTCGAGGCTCCTGGCGGGGCCTGGGCGGGGGACGTCCGGCTGCGCTGCCGCCTGCGCCTTATGCGCTCCCGGGCCAATCCCGCCCCGGACGCCCGCGCCTCCCTGGTGGCCGGCGAATCCCGGGAGACCCTGCGCGTGCTGGCAAGCGTCGGCGCGGCCGATTTCGCGGGGGAAAGCGAGCGGACGCTGGACGTGCTCATTCCCCGCCCTGCAGGGCCGGAGCTTCTGGCCGGGATCGTGCTGGATCCCGGGACCATCCACGGCTCGCTGGACTTGATGGAATTCGAGGCGATCTTCGCGGGAGAGCCATGCGAACCCCGGGGCATCGCCGACCGCGTGGCGGGCCGCGCGCGCCTGGCCCCCTGGGAGCCGGGCGTGGAGCGCGCGGGAAAACCCGTCCTGACTGCCTTCAAACCCGACGACCCCCTCCTGCCGCGCTTCCTGGAGGCCCACCCGGGCATCCGCCCCGTGGCCCAGGGTCCGGACCTGGCGGTCTACGATCCGGCCCTGCTCCACCCCTGGCTGGAGGCCTCCGGCAAGAGCGTCCGCTTCGACGGCGCGCTGCAGGGAGTCCAACTGGACGGCCCCTGGCCCGGGCGCACCCTGCGCCTGGGGGACCGCGCGCTGGAGCTTCCCGGACAGGCCCCCGAGGGCTCCGCCCTTGCCTTGTCCCTAGGCGGCGCGGCCAGGCTCTGGGCGCGGCTGGACTTCGCCCAGGGCGATGGAGGCCCCGCCGCGCGCTACCTGACCGCGACGGTCCCCGAAGGCCCCTACCTGACCTGCACCGGGGAGAACTCCTGTTTCGTCACCTACGCCCTGCGCTCTCCCATGCCGGTGCGGGCCGTGCGCGTGGTCCACTCCCCGGAGGTCTACGGCGAGCCGGGCATCGCCAACCACGTCCGCCTGAGCCTCTCCACCGACGGCAACGCCTACCGCGAGCTGGACCTCTTCACCGCAAGGGACTCCCAGCTCTGGGAGGGCAAGACCCGCCGCGTCTCCCTGGCGCGCCTGGAGAAACCCTCGGAACTCGTCTACCTGCGCTTCGAGCTCTCCGGGGACAAGGCCCGCCTCTGGTCCGGCCCCGACTGCCCCTTCACCGTCGACGCCTGGCTTCCTGCGCCTGCCGGGGCCTTCCCCGCCTTGCCGGACCAGCCCTTCGTCCTGGACGTCGGCCCCGGCGTCCGGGCGCACCTCTCTCCCAGGCCCCTGCCGGACCTGGACGGCCTGCTGGCCCCGCACTGAGGTTCACCATCATGCGCCTGCTGTCCTTCGCCGTACTGGCCCTGCTGGCCCTGCTCTGCCTTCCCGCGGGGGCCGCCGCGCCCGGCGACCTCTTCGCGGAGGGCTACCGCCACCTCACAGGCCAGGGAACCCCCCGGGACGCCACCCGCGCCGCGCAGCTTCTGGCCGAAGCCGCCCTGGCCGGAGAGCCCCAGGCCCAGTTCCAGCTGGGGGCGCTCTTCATGGACGGCCTGGGCGTCCCGCGAGACCCCGTCTGGGCCGTGTTCTGGCTGGACCGCTCCCTCTCCTCCCCGGACCTCCCGCCCGAGGCGGGAAGGCAGGCCCTGGCGCGCCTCGACGCGCTCAAGAAGGAACTCACCCCGGACCAGAAGCGCCGCCTGGGCCCTGCCGCCGCCCGTTGAGCGCTCCCTGCGTCGCCCGGCCCCGACGCCTGTCGTCCCACGGCGCGCCAAAAGAAGCGGGCCGGAGGATAGCTCCCCCGGCCCGTGGTCTTCGCGCGCCTGGCGGGCGCTATTTGGATGGGATGCGGTCCTGCGCTTCGGTGAGCAGGAACTCCCCCTTCTCGATCTTGGCCTTCAATTCCTGGGCGATCTCCAGGGACAGGGCGTAGCTTGTCAGGGGCACGGTGCGCACCTTCTGGCCGTTCACGGCGATCTCGCCGCTCTTGAGCTCCGCGAAGGTGGGCTGGGCCAGCACGTTGTTCACCCCGTTGGGGTAGTCGTGCCCGTAGTCTCGCACTGGCATGGTGATGTCGGCGTCGCTGACCCCGGTGAACCAGGCCATCTCCTCGTCCAGGATGGGGATGGGGATGCCCACGCCCACGCTGAGCGAGCAGCCGTAGCCCAGGATGGAGACGCCGCGCACCCATTTGGCGCTCATGCCCTTCATGTCGCCCTTGAGCATGAGCGTGCCCGAGGCCGTGAGCGGGATGCCGCGCTCGTTGCGCTGGGGCTTGGGGTTGTGCTGCGTGCCCGCCCCGATCACCCAGCCCGTGCCGCCGCCGAGCCAGATCTTGACGCCCATGCCGATGGTGCGCAGGAAGGGATCGTTGAAGAGGGGCGAGAGCTGCCCGGCGGTGGCGTAGTTGGCGTTGCGCATGCCGGGTTTGAGCGGCCCCATGTAGGTGTAGATCACCCGCGAGCCGGTGTTCACGGCCACGTTGTAGCTCTGGTAGCAGTTGCGCGGGTTGAGGAGCTCCGCGAACTTGAGGTCGGCCAGGGTCACGGACTTGTCCAGCTCGCGCCGGGGGTAGCAGTCCGTGCCGTAGGCCTGGCACTTCAGGCGCACGGCCTTGCCGCGCAGCAGGTCCTCGATCACGTGTCCGCCGCCGTAGAGGAAGCGGCCCGGGTGGACCTTGTTCAGCGGGTCGTCCTCGCTGGGCTCGGTGCAGCCCAGGTAGGCGTCCACGGCGGCCAGGCCCGCATGGCAGGGCACGTTGCCCAGCCAGACCTTGGAGGCCTTGATCAGCGGCGGCTCCTGGCCGAAGTTGAAGAGCATGCCCGAGGAGCACATGGGCGAGAACGTGCCCGTGGTGACCACGTCCACTTCCCTGGCCGCGGCGCTCTTGCCCTTGGCGCGCACCACGTCCACCATCTCCTCCGCCGTGAGGATGACGGCCGTGCCTTTCCTGATCCGCTCGTTGATTTCCTGGATGGTCTTGGTCGCTTGCGACATGGCGTGAAAGCCTCCTGATGGGAAAACGGTCGCATCATGCCCGCAAACCCTCGCCTTGGCAATCCCGCGCCCGCCCGCGCCGCATTGAACCCCCCGCCGCTTTGAGCTAGGTTCGCAGGAAAGGCCCGCGCCATCCCTGGACCGTCACATGCTCAAGAAACAACTCCGCGCCCACCTGGCCCAGTTCGTGCCCGAGCAGGACCTGGCCCGCTGGTACGATCCCCTGGAACTCACCCCGCTGCCGGATTCACTGGACATCGTGGTGGAGTTCCCCCACGCCTATTTCGCCCAGTGGTTCGTGCCCCACGCGCGCGACGATTTCGAGAAGCACGCGGCCCTCTTCTTCGGCCCGGGCCACGTGCTGCGCTACCGGACCCCGCAGGGCGGCGCGGGCTCCCCCCAGGGCGCAGTCCCCGAGTTGGTGGCCTCCAGCATCGACTTCCCCTTCGGCCACGAGCACACCTTCGAGCAGTTCCTCACCAACCAGAAGAACGTCTTCCCCCTCACCACCGCGCGCGACCTGGCCAAAAGCCGCGAGGTGCGCTTCAACCCCCTGGTTGTGCAGGGCGAACCCGGCACGGGCAAGACCCACCTGCTGCGCTGCATGGCCAACGAACTCTCCAAGCACCTGGACCGCAACACGCTCTTCCTGGGCACCCTGGACGATCTGGACGCCCTGGCCGCGCAGACCGCCCTGGCCGGTCCCGGACCCTTGCGACGCCACTTCGCGGGCCTCTCGGCCGTCCTCCTGGACGACCTGCACCGCCTGGACGAGTTCCCGCACCTGACCACGCACCTCCTCTCGATGTTCAACGCCCTCCACGCCGCGCAGAGGCTCATGGTCTTCAGCACGCTCACGCCCCTGGCCTCCTGCGAGGCCGTGCCCGAGACGCTGCGGGCGCGGCTCCTGAGCGGCATCATGGTCCAGCTCTCCAAGCCGGACCTGGACGTGCGGCTCAAGTTCGTCACGTCCCATTGCCAGCGCAAGAAGATCCCCCTGAACAAGGCCCAGATGCTCACCCTGGCCCAGCGCCATCTTGATTTCCGCACCCTGCACGGCCTGCTCAACAAGTTCCAGGCCTTCCGGGAGCTTTTGAAGAAGGACATCTCCGAGGACATCTTCGAGAACATCCTGGGACGCGGCCAGGACGAGCGCACGGCGCGCACCACGCCCCAGATCATCCTGGAACAGGTGGCCAAGCGCTTCCGGGTGGACGTGAAGGCCCTCACCGGTTCCCGGCGCACGAAAGAGATCTCCCAGGCCCGGCAGGTGGCCATGCTCCTGTGCCGCGAAGAACTCGGCCTCTCCTATCCGGCGCTGGGCAGGCTCTTTGGCGGCAAAGACCACTCCACGGTGCTCTATGCTGTGAACAAAATCAAAGAAATCCAAAAGGATGACAAAGTTATGAAAGAATTGGTGACGGAATTGCGCGAAGCATGCCGCCAAGGTGGTTCGTAAACTGCCTTCACAGGAGACAAGCTCCCCGACGCGCTCCGGCCCGTTCGTTCCGCATCCCTACCACCTCCTTAACTCTCGTCATGTTTTCAGTTGTTTGCCGCTGATAGGAACAAGCGCACCGCCTCTATAACTACTTCAACCCTTTCTAAACTCTTTTGGATTCGTTTCCTTTCCTGAAAGCGTCGGCGCTTCCGGACAGGCTGAAGGGGAGGTTCCGGGCACGTACCAGACAATCGGGCTCCCTCTCCGTCAGGAGGCCCCCCGGCTGGCCTTTCCCGTGTACTCCGGCCGCCAGTTCCACGGGGTTGCATCCTCCGCTTCCCCTACCCCCCTCGAACCCGGCGTCCACACAGGACGAACCCGGCGCGTCCCGATACGCTGTACACGCGGACTTTCCCCCACCCTTTCACCGTGGTGGCCGCGCGGGCGGCCGCCCGCGCGGCCCCGATGTCCAGGAAGCCGCGCCAATGCTCGCTCAGAGGGCGCTTGCCATGGGCGTTTTTTTCCGTATAGTCCCGGGGTCCCGGCTGCCGAACACCCATCTTTCCAGCCCCACGCCACATTTCAAGGAGACGACCACATGTTCGTGAAGGTCACCCGGAACGATATCATCGAAGGCCTGCAGAAGTCGGCCAATATCATACCCGCCAAGACCGGAGCCGCCTTTCTGAGGACCATCTGGCTCTCCGCCGAGACAGGCGCGTTGCGCATCCTCTCCACCGACTCCTCCCTGGAGTTCGTTGGCAAATACCGCGCCGAGGTGATCGAACCCGGCCTGTGCGGCGTGCAGGGCCGCTCTTTCTTCGACCTGGTGCGCAAGCTGCCCCCGGGCGAGATCCAGCTGAAGCTCGACGCCTCCGGGCAGACCCTCGAAGTCACCCAGTCCGGGCGGCGCTACAAGCTGCCCACCAGCGAAAAGAGCTGGTTCCAGCCCTTCGCGGAGTTCCCACTGGGCGAGCACGTCATGTGGAGCGGAGATTTCCTCCAGGAACTCATCGACCGCGTCTTCTTCTGCGTTTCCGACGAGGACACCATGGAGGCCATGGCCTGCATGTACCTGCGCCCCATGCAGGAGAAGGTCGAGGTCTGCGGCCTGAACGGCCACCAGTTCGCCATGGCGGGCTTCCTCAACGACGACGTGCTGGGCCTGCTGCCCCCAGAGGGCGTGCTCATCCAGAAGAAGTACGTGCTGGAGCTCAAGAAGTGGCTCACCACCGATGAAATCGAGCTGGCCATCAGCCAGAAGCGGCTTTTCTTCCGCACCCAGGACCAGCGCGAATCCTTCAGCCTGCCCCTCTCCTACTACCAGTACCCGGACTACAAGAACTTCGTGGGCAAGCTGGCCACGCCCGGCGTCTCGGAGCTTACGGCCGACAAATCCGAGCTTTCCGAGGCCCTGGACCGCATCTCCATCTTCAACACCGACTCCAACCGCTGCACCTATTTCCAGCTGGAGCAGCCCGGGCAGCTGACCCTCCAGTCCCAGGGCAACGACACCGGCGCGGCCACCGAGTCCATGGAGTCCCAGTTCGCGGGCGACCTCAAGAAGATCGCCTTCCCCACCCGCGACCTCCTGGAAATCCTCGGCCACTTCCACTCCGCAAAGGTGCGCTTCACTCTCACCGGGTCCGAAGGACCCTGCGGCATCACCGGGGAGGACGATTCCGACTACCTGGTGATCATCATGCCCATGAAGATCGTCGAAGAGACGTACTACAGCGAGGAAGCCTCCGCATGACCCAAACGCCCCAGTCCTACACCGCGGACTCCATCACCGTCCTGGAGGGCCTCTCGGCCGTGCGCAAGCGCCCGGCCATGTACATCGGCTCCACGGACATCCGCGGCCTGCACCACCTGGTCTACGAGGTGGTGGACAACTCCATCGACGAAGCCATGGCTGGCTTCTGCGACCGCATCCGGGTGATCATCCACCTGGACAACTCGGTGACCATCTCCGACAACGGGCGCGGCATTCCCGTGGACCTTCACCCCAAGGAGAACCGCCCGGCCGTGGAAGTGGTCATGACCGTGCTCCACGCGGGCGGCAAATTCGACAACGACGCCTACAAGGTCTCCGGCGGCCTGCACGGCGTGGGCGTCTCCTGCGTGAACGCCCTCTCCGAATACCTGGAAGTGACCATCAAGCGCGACGGCAGGCGCTACCGCCAGCGCTACGAGCGCGGCCGACCCGTCACCGGCGTGGACCAGATCGGCGAGGCCGAGGGGACCGGAACCACTGTTCGTTTTCTTCCCGATGAAGAAATATTTGAGACCGCCGACTTCAACCACGCCACCCTGGCCAAGCGCTTCGAGGAACTGGCCTACCTGAACTCCGGGCTCACCCTGGAATTCAAGGACGAGCGCACCCAGGAGGAGACCACCTACCGCTTCGACGGCGGCATCCGCCGTTTCGTGCAGGATCTCAACTCCGGCGAGATGGGCATCCACGAGATCGTCTCCGGCTCCGGACAGATGGACGCCACCATCGTGGAGTTCGCCCTCCAGTACAACGCGGGCTACAAGGAGCAGATGCTCACCTTCGTGAACAACATCCGCACCATGGAAGGCGGCACGCACCTGGCGGGCTTCAAGACCGCCCTGACCCGGGCCATCAACAACTACGTCGAGAAATCGGGGCTCATCAAGAAGCTCAAACAGAAGCTCACCGGCGACGACGTGCGCGAAGGCCTCACGGCCGTGCTCTCCGTGAAGATCCCCCAGCCCCAGTTCGAAGGTCAGACCAAGACCAAACTCGGCAACTCCGAGGTGGCCGGTCAGGTGGCCAAGGTCTGCGGCGACGTGCTGGGCACGTTCTTCGAGGAGAACCCCAAGGACGCCAAGCTCATCGTTGACAAGTCCGTGGACGCGGCACGCGCCCGCGAGGCCGCGCGCAAGGCCAAGGACCTGGTGCGCCGCAAGGGCGCCCTCTCGGACAACGCCCTGCCCGGCAAGCTGGCCGACTGCCAGTCCAAGAGCCCCGACGACTCGGAACTGTTCATTGTGGAGGGCGATTCGGCAGGCGGCTCCGCCAAGCAGGGGCGCGACCCCAAGTTCCAGGCCATCCTGCCCCTGCGCGGCAAGATCCTCAACGTTGAGAAGACGCGCTTCGACAAGATGCTCGGCAACAAGGAGATCCGCGCCCTCATCACGGCCATGGGCCCGGGCATCGGAGAGGGCGAGGTGGACCTGGCCAAGCTTCGCTACCACAAGATCGTCATCATGACCGACGCCGACGTGGACGGCGCGCACATCCGCACGCTGCTCCTCACCTTCTTCTACCGCCAGTACCAGGAGCTCATCGAGAAGGGCTACCTCTACATCGCCCAGCCGCCCCTCTACCGCGTGCACAAGGGCGATTGGGAGCGCTTCATCAAGGACGAGAAGGAACTCTCCGATTTCCTGCTCTCCCGCGTCACCGAGGACCTTTCCGTCGTTGGCCCCAACGGCAAATCCTACGACAACGGCCCCCTGCGCGAGATGCTCGTGAAGATCCAGAACCTTCAGACGCGCTTTGCCGAGGCCCAGAACTACGGAATCCCCGAAACGCTCCTCTGGGTGTTCCTGGACGCCCCCGCGCGCATCGCCCCAAGCGATTTCGAAGGGGAAGCCCTCGAAACCCTCTCCGCCTACATGGCCTCCAGGGAATACACCCTCCTGGTGGACATCGAGGAGGACGAGGCGGAGCGCCGGGCCTACGCGGTGTTCACCAACCGCAACGGCGTGCGCACGCGCCTTGGCCTGGAGTTCTTCGCCTCGCGCGTGCATCGGCAGTGCCGCGCCATCCTGGACGAACTGCGCCTGGCCTTCTGCGGCGAATTCGCCTCATCGGAGAACCTTGAGCAGGATTCCACCGGGCTCTTCATCTCCACCGACGCCTTCACCGTGCGCCGCAAGGAGACCGAAACCCCCGTGACGGGCTTCTTCGAGCTGCTCAAGGCCGTGCTGGACGAGGCCCACAAGGGCATCAACATCCAGCGCTACAAGGGCCTGGGCGAAATGAACCCCGTGCAGCTCTGGGACACCACCATGAACCCCCAGAACCGCACGTTCCTGCGCGTCTCCATCGACGACGCGGCCGACGCCGACGACATTTTCACCGACCTCATGGGCGACAAGGTGGAACCCAGGCGCGAATTCATCGAACGCTACGCCCTGAGCGTTCGGGAACTGGACATTTGATGAGGGGGAGCGCCTCCGGCGGCCGGAGAGGGCTCTGCCCTCTCCGCACTCTCCTGCCAAAGGGACGGTGTCCCTTTGGATTCCCCAGTCGGGGACCGTTCCCATGGGGCGCAGGCAGGAACAATTGATCAACCGCGACACCTAAGAAGGGAGTCCAGAGGGCGCAGCCCTTTGGCCGCCGGAGGCTTTCATCCTGTCGGCGCACCCATACACGACGAGGCCAACGTGCTCGACCAGATTTCCATCGAAGAAGAACTCAAGAAGTCCTACCTCGAATATTCCCTCTCCGTCATCGTGGGCCGGGCCATTCCCGACGTGCGCGACGGCCTCAAGCCCGTGCACCGGCGCATCCTTTTCGCCATGCACGAGCTTTCCAACTCGTACAACCGGCCCTACAAGAAGAGCGCGCGCATCGTAGGCGACGTGATCGGCAAATACCACCCTCACGGCGACTCCGCCGTCTACGACGCCCTGGTGCGCATGGCCCAGGACTTCTCCATGCGCGACCCGCTCGTGGACGGCCAGGGCAACTTCGGCTCCATCGACGGCGACGCCGCGGCGGCCATGCGTTACACCGAAGTGCGCATGTCGCGCCTGACGAGCGAATTTCTGGGCGACATCGACAAGGAGACCGTCGACTTCCGCCCCAACTACGACAACTCGCTCCACGAGCCCTCCGTGCTGCCCACCAAGGTTCCCAACCTGCTGCTCAACGGCAGCGCGGGCATCGCCGTGGGCATGGCCACCAACATTCCGCCCCACAACCTGAGCGAACTCTGCGACGCGCTGTTGTTGATCATCGACTCCCCGGACTGTTCCGTGGACGATGTGATCCGTTGCGTCCCCGGCCCCGACTTCCCCACCGGAGCCGCCATCTACGGAGGGCAGGGACTGCTCGACGCCTACCGCACCGGGCGCGGCTCCATCAAGATCCGCGGCAAGGCCGAGGTGGAGCAGCAGAAGAAGGGGCACGAACTCGTGGTGATCCGCGAGATTCCCTTCGCGCTCAACAAGTCGAGCCTTGTGGAGAAGATCGCCCAGCTCATCGGGGAGAAGAAGATCGACGGCGTCTCGGACCTGCGCGACGAGTCCGACCGCAAGGGCATCCGCATCGTGCTGGAGCTCAAGCGCGGGGTCATTCCCGACATCGTCATCAACAGCCTCTACAAGTTCACCCCGCTGGAGACGAGCTTCGGCATCAACATGCTCGTGGTGGCGGGAAACCGTCCGGCCCTGTGCAACCTGAAGCAGGTGCTCGATTTCTTCCTGGACCACCGCAAGGAAGTGATCCTGCGTCGCTCCCGGTATGACCTGCGCAAGAGCGAGGAGCGCGCGCACATTCTCGAGGGCCTGCGCATCGCCCTGGACAACATCGACGAGGTGGTGCGCATCATCCGGGCTTCCAAGACCCCCCTGGAAGCGCGACAGAACCTCATGGACCGCTTCGAGCTTTCCGAGCGCCAGTCCCAGGCCATCCTGGACATGCGCCTGCAGCGCCTCACCAACCTGGAGCGCGAGAAACTTCTTGAGGAATACGCCCAGCTCCTCAAGCTCATCGAGTACCTTCGCTCCATCCTGGAGAACGAGGAGGTGCTTCGGGGCGTCATCCGCGACGAAGTCCGCGAGATCAAAGAGAAATACTCCACGCCCAGACGCACGGAGATCCTGCCCAGTCTCGAAGGCATCGACATCGAGGACCTCATCCCCGACGAGAACGTGGTCATCACCCTCTCGCGCCGTGGCTACATCAAGCGCACCCCGCTGGACACCTACCAGCAGCAGCGCAGAGGCGGGAAGGGCATCGCGGGCGTGCACACCTCGGCCGAAGACTTCATCCAGAGCTTCTGCACCACCACCAACCACCAGTACCTGCTGCTCTTCACCAACCTGGGCAAGATGCACCAGCTCAAGGTCCACCAGGTGCCCGAGGGCTCCCGCACGGCCAAGGGCATGCACATCGCCAACCTGCTGCCCATGGACAAGGAGGAGTTCATCGCCACGGCGCTGACCATCCGCGAGTTCACGCCGGACCGCTACTTCCTCTTCGTCACGCGCAAAGGCATGGTGAAGCGCACCGAGATCGACCTTTACAAGAACGTGCGCACCGGCGGCATCCGCGCCGTGAATTTGAACGACGACGACGAACTGCTGGACGTGAAGGAAGTGCCCGCCAACGCCGAAATCCTGTTGGCCACCGAACTTGGCATGGGTATCCGCTTCAGCGTGGGCGACGTGCGCCCCATGGGACGCTCGGCCGCCGGCGTGAAGGGCATCGCCCTGGACGGCAAGGACCGCGTCGCCTCCGGCGTGGTGTTCGGCGACCCCGAGCGCAACCAGGTGCTCACCGTCTCGGCCAACGGCTTCGGCAAACGCACGGACGTGGACCTCTACCGCCTGCAAAGCCGCAGCGGCAAGGGCGTGATCAACATGAAGGTCACCCAGAAGACCGGTCACGTCATCGGAGCCACCAGCGTCTGCGACACCGACGACATCCTGCTGCTCACCTCGGCCAACAAGATCATCCGCACCTCTGTGGTTTCGGTGCGCAACGTGGGCCGAGCCGCCCAGGGCGTGACCCTTGTGGCCATGGACGACGCGATCCAGGTGATCGGCTTCGACGTGGCGGACGGAGCCAACGGAGAAAACGCCTCCGAGAACGCTTCCTGATCAAGGAATCGACTGATGGGCCGCCGGCGACGGCGGAAGCGATCCTGGGCCCGTCTGGCGCGAAATCCGCCGGGCGGGCCTTTTCAGTCCCGTTTATCGGCCCCGCAGGCGGGACATTGCCCAGACCGTGACGCCTGGCGCGAGAAGACCACCTTCATGGCCAGGATGGAGAGCGTGAGCACCAGGCTCACGGCGTTGGCCACTATAACCGAGAAGGAGGCGATCATCACCCCGTAGGCCACCCACAGGGCAATGCCCGTGCTCATGAGCAGGTACATGCGCAAAGAGATGTCGCGCACCGAGCGCGAACGGAACGTGCGAACCACCTGGGGCGCGAAGGACGCCGTGGTCAGCGTACCGGCCGTGACGCCCACGGCTTCGGCCAGCGGAAAATCCATGAACGCTCTCCCTTTGACAGCGGGCCGACCCTCACGCATGATGGCCTCATGTTGCCCGAACATCTTCGCTTCAGCGTGCACAACGGCGAACGTGTCCACCTGGGGATAACCGGAAGCGTGGCCGCCTACAAGGCCGTGGAGTTGCTGCGCATGCTCCAGGAGCTGGAGCTTCAGGTTTCCGTGACGCTTACCGAGGCGGCCTCCCGCTTCGTTACGCCGCTCGCCTTCCAGGCACTGGACGCAACGCACGTCTACCACGGCATGTGGAACGGAGCGGATTCCGCCTTCGGGCACCTGGAACCCGCTCAGGAGGCGCGCTGCCTCCTAGTGGCCCCAGCCACGGCAGACATCATGGCCAAGATGGCCCACGGCATCGCGGACGATCTGCTCTCCACCCAGGCCCTGGCCTTCACCGGACCGGTTGTCGTGGCTCCTGCCATGAATCCCAGGCTGTGGGACGCTCCCGCCACCCAGGCCAACCTGGCCACTTTGCGGGGCAGGGGAGCGCAGGTGCTGGAACCCTGCACCGGACGCATGGCCTGCGGCGAAAAGGGCAAGGGCAGGCTCACGGACCTCAAGGACATCACGGCCCATTGCCTGAAGGCCCTTACCGTGCAAGACATGGCCGGAACGCGCGTGCTGGTCAGCCTCGGTCCCACGCGTGAATATTTCGATCCCGCCCGCTACTGGTCCAACCCGTCCACGGGGATCATGGGCGGCGCGCTTGCCATGGCGGCCTGGTTGCGCGGCGCGCAGGTGAGCGTGGTGCAAGGCCCCGTCGATCTCTGGCTTCCCTCCGCCGTCGCGCGCACGCCCGTGAACACCGCGCGCGAGATGTTCGCCGCTTGCACCGACCTCTGGCCTTCACAGGATGTCGGCATCATGACGGCCGCTGTTTCTGATTTTTCCCCCATTCCCCACGGCCCTGAGAAGTTCAAGAAACGCACGCTCGACTCCGGGGAATTCACCGTGCCCTTTGCCGTGAACCCGGACATCCTGCGCACCCTGGGCCATTCCAAGACGGATGGGCAGAAACTCATGGGCTTTTGCGCGGAGACCCGCGACCTTGCAGGCTACGCCGCCTTCAAGCTCAAGGAGAAGCGCTGCGACCTCATGGTGGCCAATTCCATTTCAACGCCGGGCAGCGGCTTCGGGTCGCCCACCAACGCCGTCACGGTCCTTGATTCCCACAACCGCTGCGAGGAGTGGCCGGTGCTGCCCAAGGCCGAGGTGGCCTGGCGGCTTCTGGAGTGGCTCGTGCACATCCTGCGATGAACGAAGCCCTTCACGTTCTGCGTCTGGCAGGCATCCGCCACATTCTGGACGGCCCTTCCGGATCCCCCGAACCTGCTTTTGCGCCGCACGGGCGCAAGGATCCGGCAGGAAACGGACGCGGCCAAGACCCGACACGCAAGGAGCCCCCTTTCGACATGCAGGAGATGGCCGGCGCGCAGATCCTGGATGCGCCACCCTGGCCCGCCATCCTTGCCAAGGCGCCTGCTACGGCGCGTTGCGTGTTCACCTACTCCGACCTGGGACAGGACCTCGCCGGGACGCCCAGTCGAGAACGCGGCCAGCTCTGGCGTCGGCTCATCGGTCTTCTGGGTTTTCCGCCAGGGTCCGTGGCCTTTCTCCCCTACAGTATGCCTGGGGAAGTCGACCCTCGCTTGGCCCAGTCCGCGTTCATCCATGCCTTGAGGCGGATCGCTCCGGCCACCGTGCTCGCGTTCACCAGCAGCGACGAAGAGCTTTTGGATGCACTTGTGGCTAGAGCGGGGCTGGGCGGAAGCCAATCCGCGCGTCTTTTCACCGCACAGGACCCTTCTGTGCTTCTTGCCGATTCCGACGAAACCCTGGTCTCGCGTGTGCCTCCTGCGGCGCAGCTTCTCAGGTTCGGGGAATGAGCCCGCTTGACAAAGACGAGCGTAGCCCAGTAGGCCCTACGGCAATCCCAAACCATACCACTCATCACTTCCTTCCTTTGAGGAATTCATGAAATTTCTCGTCACCGGTGCAGCAGGTTTCATCGGTTACCATCTGGCTCGACGGCTTCTTGAACTTGGCCACACTGTCGTTGGATTGGACAATCTCAACGACTATTATTCCGTGGCCTTGAAGAAGGACCGCCTGAAAGGACTTCAGGATTACGACCGTTTCACGTTCATGAAACTGGACCTGGTGGACAAGGACGCCCTTTTCACGCTTTTCTCCACCAACCACTTCACCCACGTGATCAACATGGCCGCCCAGGCTGGCGTGCGCTACAGCCTGGAGAATCCATCGGCCTACATTCAGTCCAACATCGTCGGTTTCGCAAATCTTCTGGAAGCCTGCCGCCACAACAAGGTGCAGCATCTGGTGTATGCATCGTCCAGTTCGGTCTACGGTTTGAACACGGACATGCCTTTTTCCGTGCAATCCAACGTGGACCATCCCATCAGCCTCTATGCCGCTTCCAAGAAGTCCAACGAATTGATGGCCCACACCTATTCCTACCTTTATGGGCTGCCGTGCACGGGGCTTCGGTTCTTTACGGTGTACGGTCCCTGGGGCAGGCCGGACATGGCCATGTTTTTGTTCACGAAATCGATCCTTGAGGACCAGCCGATCCAGGTTTTCAACCACGGCCGCATGAACCGTGATTTCACTTACATCGACGACATCGTGGAAGGCGTGGTGCGCACCACCCTGCGTCAACCCGAAGCCGATCCCGATTGGGACGGTGACCGTCCTTCACCCGCATCGAGCGTCTGCCCCTATCGGCTTTACAACATCGGCAACAACACGTCCGTTGAACTTCTTGTGTACATAGAAGCCATCGAAAAGGCGCTTGGCAAAAAAGCGCGCATGAATCTTCTCCCATTGCAGCCGGGAGATGTTCCCGCAACGTACGCCAACGTGGACGACCTGATGCGGGATGTCGGATTCAAGCCGTCCACTCCGGTGGAAAAGGGCGTGGAATCCTTTGTTTCGTGGTACAAGGACTATTACAACGTCTGATGAACTTGACAGCATCACGACCCTTCCTTAGGTAGACCGTGAAGGTTCAAGCACTTTCAACATCAATAGGTAGACGGGGATGGATTTCCGCCAACTGAAGATCTCACTCGAGCAGACTTTTCAAAAAATTCTGGACAACGTGCAGGACGGTCAGCTTCCCAACGAGCAGGACGTGGCACACTTCTCGCGTTTGAGCACTCAACTGCATGTTCAAGCCGACGAGGCCTGGGCAGGCGAAGCCGAGGACTTTTCCCACCTTGCCAACCAGCTTCTCCAGACTGTCAAGAAAGGGAAACGCGAGGATGCCATCCGTCTGGTCGATTCGCTCCAGGATGCGCAGGATTTCTGCCATCGCACATACAAATCCTAGACTGTTTCACGTGAAACAGTCTGGTCCGTGGGGGCTCCAATGGCCAGACGTATCGTGATCGCCAACCAGAAAGGCGGCGTGGGCAAGACCACTACGGCCGTCAATCTGGCAGCAGCCCTTGCGGTGATGGAAAAGAAGACCCTCCTGGTGGATTGCGATCCACAGGCAAACGCCTCCAGCGGGGTTGGCATCTACCCCGAACAGGTGCGCGAGAACCTCTATTCCGTGCTCTACGAGCCTGCCAAGGCCCGGAGTGCGGTCTACGAGACAACGCTTCCCTTTCTCTATGTGTTGCCGGCCAC
>NZ_JBZVFJ010000046.1:0-25060 GCF_058402725.1 Fundidesulfovibrio sp.
CCCGTGGCGGGCTCCCAGAGCGCTGCGCGGGCGCGGTCCGTATCCGCCAGGAACGAGCTCCAGAACGTCCTCGAGTTGGTCCACAGCTGGCCGGTGCGCCCGGCGGTGGTCACGCCCATCCAGCGCAGGTCTCCCGTCCGCGAGGCCAGGGGGGCCTCCAGGCGCTGCCCCAGCCCCGCCGCGAACTGGCCCTCATTGGCCCGCAGATAGCGTGAAAGCGAGTTCCAGGCGTCGGTGATCCCGCTCCAGCCCTTCTCCGTGGCCTCCATGCCCGAGGTCACGGACAGGGGCACGTCCTCCTCGTAGACCGACTCCAGCCCCAGGAGCACGCGGCCCTGGTCCAGGCTGAAGGTGTCGTTCTCGGAAACCATCTCCTTGCCGTTCACGGTGATCATCCCGTCGCGCCCGGGGCGCTCGCGGCTCAGCACCCCCAGGGAGTCCAGCACCCCGGTGCGCCCGTCGGTGAGGGACACTCGCTCCCCGATGCGCTGGTTCAGCTGGGTCAACGCCAGGAACGCGCCCTGGTGGCGGAGGTCCCTGCCCGGCGTCACCGTGGAGGGGATCGACGTGCCCGCCGTGGCGGCCCCGAGGGAGCGCTGGCTGCCCCCGATGGCCACGGAGGCGGAGCGGTACACGTCCTCCCAGGTGTCGCCCGGGGCCACGTTGAACGACACGGGCGCGCCGGTGAGCTTCGCCGTCAGCCCCAGGCTGAAGAGCAGGCCGCCCGAGCCGTCGGTGAGCTCGAAGTCCTTGCCGGCCGCGCCCGTCACGGTGAGGGAGCGGCCTTCGGTGGTGGCCCCCGGCGTGGTGGCGGAGGGGATGGGCCAGTAGTCCGCCGAGGCCGTGACCCCGGGCTGGGAGTAGGCCGTGGACGAGGCCGAGAGCGTGGGGCTCGCGGACTTGACCCAGACGGGCTGCCCGTTCAGCTCCGCGCCCACGGCGTTCAGCACGTCGCCCCAGGACCAGCCCGACCCCACGATGACCGAATGGGAGCGCGTCTCGCCGTCGTAGGTGGAGGAAAAGGCGTAGGTCCCGGCTGCCAAAGTGGTGGCGTCGGTGGGGGTGAAGGCCTTGGAGACGTAGGTGGAGGCCTGTGGGCCTTGGCCCGTGGCGATGCCCAGGTCGTGTCGTCCGGTGGCCAGGGTCGTGGCGGCGCGCGGGTCCGTGGGCGTGGAGGAGAAGAAGGTGGGCAGGGCGGTGGCCTGGCCGCTCACGGAGTAGAGGGCCTCCTGGGCCGGTCCCACGGCGCGCCGGGCGGCGCGCAGGCGCAGTTGCGCGAGCAGGTCGCCGGAGCGGTCGGCCACGCGCAGGTCCTGGTCCTGGCGCTGGGGGTTCACGGAGAGGGCCAGCACGGAGCCCGTGCCGGGCATGGAGGGGTCCTGCTGGAAGGCTGCGTTCTGGTAGAGCACGTCGGCCCGGGCGGCCAGGGGGGACTGGTTCACGGCGTCGCGGACCTTGCCCAGCACGTCGCCCCAGGTGTCGGCGCTCTCCACGTCCACGTCCAGGGTCTCGGTGTCCGTGCCCAGGGAGAGGTCGAAGGCGTAGTGTCCCGCCGCCAGGGAGGTCCGGGCCGAGGCCTCGAAGCCGCCGGAGGCGATCTTCACCAGGGGGGTGGCCTGGTCGGCGTCCCGGGTGACCCCGGCGATCTTCCCCGAGGCGTCCCCGCTGCCCGTGACCATGCGGGCCTGGGGCCAGGCGAAGGCCCCCAGGGCCGACTCGAAGGCCCTCAGGCGGGTGTCCAGGCCGCTCAGCAGGGGGTTGGCGGGCAGGGCGGCGAGGCGGCGGTCCAGGGCGTCGCCCGCGCGCGACAAGACTTCAGACGCCGCCCAGTCGCTCTTGATCCGGGAGGTGCTCCCCAGGGTCCCCGCCTGGACCTTGGTGACGCCGCTTTCGTCCACGTCCGCCGAACTCCATGTGTTCGAGGCAGAGTCCCCTGGCCGGGGCGGTTGCCGGGGCGAGGGTCCTGTCCTTCGTCTCCAGGAGGGATCGGACGGTTTGGGCGTTTGCTTTACCCCGCCCGACCAGGGCCAGGCAGCCCATGATGTTGCGCACCATCTGCTTGAGGAAGCCCGCGCCCCGCACCCGGAAGACGGCCTCGTGGGGCGTGGGGCCGGGGTGGCGGGCGATGGAGAAGACCTCGCGCACGGTGTCGGCCACGGGCGTGCCCGCGTTCTGGAAGGCGGCGAAGTCGTGGCTGCCGACGAAGGCCCGGGCCGCGTCGTCCATGGCTTCCAGGTCCAGGGGGCCTGCGTCCCAGACGAAGGGGCGGCGCTGGGGCAGGAGGAAGCCCTGCTCCAGCCAGAAGGTGTAGGCGTAGGTCTTGGCGGTGGCGTCGTAGCGGGCGTGGAACTCCCGGGAGACCTCCTCCACGGCGAGCACGGCCATGTCCCGGGGCAGGATGGCGTTGAGGGCGCGCCGCCAGGGGATGTGGGCGCGCGCGGCGGGCACGTCGGCGTGGGCCACCTGGTGCAGGGCGTGGACGCCCGCGTCGGTGCGCGAGGCCCCGTGGGCGCGCACGGGCCTTCCGGCCAGGCTGGCCAGGGCCTCTTCCAGGCAGGCCTGCACGCTGCGCCCGCGCCCCTCGGGCTGATACTGCCAGCCCGCGAAGTCCGTGCCCTGGTAGGCCAGGGTGCATTTCAGGCGGAGGGTCGGTTCCATGGCGGGGGGGATCACAGGCAGGAAGCCGCTCTCAGGATGCCTTTCAGAAGTTTGTTAAAGCTCGCGGAGGTGTTCCCCTCCAGCGCCAGATGCTGTCCGATGGCCCGGGAGCCGGTGCGTTTCTGGTACTTCCCGCGCGTGAGGCCGAGCAGGATGTCGCAGGGATTGCCCAGCGCGTCGGGGTTGCGGTATTGCCGCTTGCCTTGGCGCCGGGCCATCCCCCCGAGCGCGAGGCCTTTTTCGACCGCTCGGAGGTCACCCAGGTAGAAACTTTCCAACTCGTGACAGGCCACGCGGACGATGGTGTCCGGCCTTCCTGCCTCGACGGCGAGACCCTGGAGCCGTGCGAGCACTCCGCTGCAGTCCTCCTTGTCCTGGTCGCGCAGGATGATGAAGGCCGCCTTGCCGGGTCTGCGCCAGTGTCTGATCTTGTGGACGGCGTTGTTTTCCAGCTCTCGCTTTCCTTCGAAGATGAGCGGTTGAACCTGGATGCGATCCGGCAGGCCGAGTTTCGGCAAAAGCCCCTGGAGCATGTCCCAGGCGGATGGTTCTTCCAGCAGGAAGACGAGCCATGTGGTCATCGGGGATCAACTCCCTCGAAGAGTCCCTGTTTCCACAATGCACCCATCCTGTCGCCGGCCTCCATGTATGCCCGCACCTGCTGGTCGTTCTGTGCGCGGCAGGCGGTGGTGAAACCGTCGCGCTTCACGAGCCAGAAGACCTCCTCCAGACGGGCGGCGTTGAGAAAAACGGGCGAGTGGGTGGAAACGAAAACCTGGCCGCCTCTGCGGGCATAATCCCTGAATTCCTCGGCGAGTTCCTCCAGCAAGCTCACGTACAGCTGATTCTCCGGTTCCTCCACGCAGAGCAGGGGGTGGGGTCTTGGGTCATGCAGGAGGACGAGGTAGGCGAACATGCGCATGGTGCCGTCGGAGACGAAACGGTCGACGAAAGGGTCTTTGAAGGCGCTGTCGCCGAAACGCAGGAGCACTTTCCCGTCATCCGTCTGCTTTGGCGTGATGGAGCTGACGCCCGGAACGCGCTCTTTCATGATGGAGCAGATGCGGTTGAACGTCTCGCGGTGGTTTTCATAGAGGTTGCTGGCGACTTGTTGGAGGTTGTCGCCCGTGACGGACAGATGCTCGTCGAATCCCACGGCGTCCTTTGCGCCTCTGGCCAGGCTGATGTGAAAATCCGAGACGTGCCAGTTTTCGAGCAGCTGCCTGAATGCGCTGGCTGCCTTGAATTTCTGGAACTGGCCCAGGCCCTTCACAGCCAGGATGGCGTCCGAGTCGAGAGTTTGGGTCTCTCGGCGCAGGTCTTTCGTTTCGTCGTTGAAGTCTTCTTCGTTCACCACGGCCTGTCCCATGCCTCTGGAGAAGTCGAGGAAGGTGTATGGTCTTCCATGCCTTCCGCGTTTGTAGCGCATGCTTTCGTGGGAAACATGGACCCCGGAGGAATCCTCTGCGATCTCCACCCGGTAGGTAACCAGGCGGTTGGCGTTGTTGATTTCCAGGCGCAGCTGCAACTCAATTTCAATGGACTCGGACTGGGCGTCTCGCGACACGAGTTCCTTGAACCCTCCCCGCTGCTGGACTGCCTTGCGCACGTTGTGTGTGAGGCAGTCCTTGAGGAAGCCGAACACATCGAACAACGTCGTCTTGCCCGTGCCGTTGGCGCCCACGACGATGCAGAACCTGGGGATGTCCGTCAGGAGGACATTTTTGAAGGACTTGAAATTCTTCAGGCGAATGGTCTCGATGCGCATGGTCCCTCCGCTCGTGCCTTCGATGAGAGTCGAATCCGCGTACCCTGTCTCGTACGGAAGGAAAAGCCCCCTGAAAAGACCGTCCCCGCCCGCGCGGGTGGGCGCGGACGGGGACGGGAGGGCGTCATTGGGGGCCGGGTCAGGGCTTTTCGGGCAGCTCGGGGCCGGTCTGGAGCTTGGTGAGGTCTTCGGAGAGCTTGGCGGCCTTCTTGGCCGAGACGAACGTCAGGATCTCGCCGGCCTGGCGGCCCTTCATGCCCGCCAGGATTTTGACGGCGATCTGCTCGTCCAGGGTCTCCAGCACCGAGGCGGCCTGCTTGGCCTTCATGTTGGTGTACACGTCGATGAGGTGGCGCAGCTTCTCGTCCTTGAGGGACTTGGCCTCGGCCAGCATGCCCTTGAGCAGGCTTTCGAGGTTCTGCAGCTGGGTCATGCGGGCGTTCAGGTCGGTTTCCAGGGACTTCAGGGCCTGTTCGCGGCGCTCCTGCTCCTCGGCGCGGGTCTTGAGCTGTTCCAGGGTGAGCACGCCCTGGGGGGGCTGGGCCGGGGCCTTCTTGTCCTGGGCCGGGGCCTGCTGGGCGGCGTGGGCCGGGGCGTCCTCCAGGATGGAGGCGCGCACGGTCGCCAGAGGGGCCTGGACGCTCGCGGCCGGGGCCTGCCCCGAAGGCGATGCGGCGGCCTGGAGCGCGGGCTTGGGCGCAGGCTGGACCGGCGCGGTCGCAGTCGCCATCTGGGCCGCCATCTGGGCCGGGGGCGCGGCAACCGGGGCCGGGGCCTGCTGGCGCTGGCCCGACGTGGAGAGCCCCATGAAGAGCAGCAGCGCGAGCTTCACGGCCGCGAGCCCCGCAGCCACCAGCAGGACCTTAGACCACCGGGGGCTGGTAGCGAAGGGTCGCCATTTCGTCGAATTGGGCCTGCTCTTTGCGATGCTCTTCACGTTCATGGCGAACCGCCTGTGTTTCCTTGAGTTTTTCGAGAAGCTTGCGTTCCTTGGAGCGCTCCACCAGCTCGGTCCTGCGTTGTTGCACGTCCTGGGCCAACCGGAGTTCCTCCAGGCGGGAGAGACCCAGTTCCTCCTCCAGACGGCGGGCGTAGTTGCGCCCCAGCCAGAAGTCGGCGGCGCTCGCGCCTTCGCGGGCCATGCGCTCCAGGTGTTCGCGCAGGGCGGCGTCCAGGCGGGCCGTGGCCTCCTGGCGCTCCTGGAGGGCCTGCTGGGCCTTGGCCAGGGCCAGCTTGGCCTGGTCTTCCAGCTGCTCGCGGTAGTCGAGCACCTGGGCGAGGGTGAAGCGGAAGGGTCTGGTCATGGCCCTGGGACGCTAGCAACATCCAGGCCACGGGGGGGTTGGCCGCGCGGCGGGCGAGGCCCCGTCCGGACGGCCCGCGCGACGGGATCGCTGCGCTACTTCAGGCGCGTTTCGCCCTCGGAGAGTTCGCGCAGACGCTCGAAGTCCTCGATGGTGATGTTGCGCCCGCGCATGGTGATGTAGCCCTGGTCCTCCAGGCGGGCCAGAGCGCGCGAGAGGGCCTCCCGCGTGGCCCCCAGGAACCCGGCCAGGTGGCCCTTGCTCATGTCCAGGTCGAAGGAGGGGGAGTCCTTGCCCTCGGACTGGTGCAGCAGGTAGGCCGCCAGGCGGGCGGGCACCTCGCGCAGGGTGAGCTGGCCGATCATGGTGGCCATCTGGCGCAGGCGCTGGGAGAGTGCGGCCAGCATGGCCATGGCGAAGCCCGCGTCGCGCTCCATGAGCCGCGTGAGCACGCTCTTCTCCAGGTAGAGCACCGAGCTGGGCTGGATGGCCATGGCGTTGGCCGGGAAGCGCGTGCCCTGGAACATGGGCACCTCGGCGAAGGGCTCGCCCGGACCCAGCACGTGGAGGATCTGCTCCTTGCCCTCGGACGAGGACTTGTAGATCTTCACCTGTCCCGAGAGCAGCACGTAGAGGCCCTTGGCCTCCGCGCCCTCGAAGAACACCACCTGCCCCTTGTCCAGCCGGAGCACGGCGGAGTTGTTTTCGAGCGTGGCGAGCTGCGCCGGGGAAAGACCGGAAAACAGCGGCGCCTTGGCCAGGATCGACAGGGTGGAAGGGGATTTTTTCTCCATGGGGCGAGGGTGTATCCTCATTTTGACGCAAATCAAACCCCGCGTGACCGTTGGCGTGTAGGAATGCCTCCGACGACGTGGAGGTACCGATGCGACGCGCGCTCCTGACGCTCCTGGTGGCCCTGGGCTTCCTGCTCCCGGCGGCCCACGCCCACCGCTGGCACGGCCTGCCAGAGGCCCTGGCCTGGCTGGTCCCGGCCCTGGGCCTGCTCACCGGCAGGGAGTTCGCCCGCCGGGCGGCCCAGCTTGCGCTGCTGGCCGGGAGCCTGGTGCTGGTGGACACCATGCTCCATTTCATCATGCTGCGCTCCGCCATGGGCGCGCCCTGGATGCGCCTGGCTCTGATCCTCTCGGCCTCGGCCCTGGTCCCGCTGGCGGCGGCCTGGGCCCTGGAGCGTCCTCTGAGGGGCGGAGCGCGGAGCGCGGACGGCCCCGGACCCGGCTCGGGGCCGGAACCGCGCGGGCGCGACGGGCGCGAGGCGCGGGACGCTGGCCCGGACGGCTCTTCGGTTGCCGACCTGACTCAGGCCGCCCTGCCCTCGCCGGTCCCTGCCCTGCCCTCCCCCTCCCCCTGGCCGGGCCTTGCCGCCGCCGCGCTGGCCTTCGCGGGGCTGGCCGCCGTGCAGCTCAAGGCCGCGCGGCCCATGCTCCTGGCCGAGCGTTTCCTCCCCGGCGCGGGGTGGCTGGAGGCGGCGCTCCTGGCCCTCTACGCCGGGTTCGCCGCCGAGGCCCTGCTGCGCAAGGACGGAGGCCGGGCGCGCAGGCTGCTCTGGGGCGTCTTCTCCGCAGCCTTCTTCGCCCAACTGGCCCTGGGCCTGGCCGGGTTCGAGCGTTTCCTCATGAGCGGCGCGCTGCACCTGCCCGTGCCCGCGCTCATCGCAGCGGGTCCCCTCTACAGGGGCGAGGGCCTGTTCATGCTCGCGCTCTTCGCCGGGGCGGTGCTTCTGATGGGGCCGGGCTGGTGCAGCCACCTGTGCTACATCGGGGCCTGGGACAGCGCCTGCTCCCAGGCGCTCAAGCGCCCCGCCCCGGCCCCCCGGCGCATGCGCGCGGCGCGCGCCGCCCTGGCCGCCCTGACGCTGGGCGGGGCCTGGGCCATGGGCCGAGCGGGCGTTCCGGCCTGGACGGCCGGCGCCCTGGCCGCCGGGTTCGGCCTGGCCGGAGTGGGCGTGATGCTCTTGGTCTCGCGCCGCCTGGGCGTGATGGCCCACTGCGCGGGCTGGTGCCCCATGGGTCTGGCGGCCGGGCTCCTGGGCAGGCTCTCGCCCTGGCGTCTGGCCCTGGCCAAAGGCTGCACGGGCTGCGGGCGTTGCGCCCGGGCCTGCCGCTACGACGCCCTGCGCCCGGAAGACCTGGCCCGGCGCGCACCGGGCGTCTCCTGTTCGCTGTGCCGGGACTGCCTGGAGCGCTGCCCGCACGGGGTGCTCTCGCTCACGTTCCTGGGCCGGTCGCGCCCGTGGACGGAGCCCGCCTTCGCGGCCCTGGCCGGAGCGCTCATGGCCGTTTTCCTGGGCGTGGCCCGGCTCTAGTGTTGCGTCCTCACCATCCGTCCATGCGGGTTGTCGAGGCAAACAGCCCAAGCCATTTCATTTCACTGAATAACATCTTCCTGTTTTTCAAAATCGCGACACTAGGCGCGGCCCTTCTTCACGGGCGGCACGCCCGCCTCGCAGGGCGTGCCGGTCTGGCAGAAGCCGCAGCTGTTCACCGGGAAGCCCAGCTGGTCCGAGGCCACCCACGGGGCCGTGACGCCCCGGATGTAGGCCTTGCATTTGCCCTTGTCGTGTCCGGCTTCGCTGATGGCCCCGGCCGGGCAGCGCTTCATGCAGGCCCGGCAGGGCACGCCCCGGGCGCGCAGGCACCACTCGTCGTGACGCTCGTAGGGCCGGGGCGTCGGGGCGAACGCCGCGCGCGCCACCACGGAGCCCACCCGCACGGCCTTGCCCGCCCGGGTGATCAGCCCGTCGGAGAGCCCGAAACACCCCAGGCCGCAGACGTGGGCCGCGTGGCGCTCCGACCACGTGGAGGCGAAGCCGAAGCGCTCCGACACGGCCCGGCCCCACTGGGGCAGGAGCGCCGGGGCGCAGGCCCGCACGCCGCGCGCGGCCAGGAGCTCCACCACGTGGCGGCGCAGGGCCTCGTTGACCTGCTCCCCGTAGTGCCGGGCCTTGCTCCACTGGGCGCTGGGCAGTTCGCGGGCCTTGCGGTGGGCCTCGCGGGTGTCGCGGGTCTGGGGGAGGACCCAGGCGATCACGGAAAGCTCTTCGTCCGCGGCAGGGGGGTCGGGAAAGGCCAGGGCGTGGGCCTGGGCCGGGGACCAGTAGAAGTCCGCCCCGATGTCGGCGCGGATGCGCGCGAAAAGCGGGTCCGCGCCCGAGGCGCAGCCCAGCAGGGGCGCGTCGAAGGCGGGCAGGGGCGAACCGGGCTCCAGGGCGTTGTTGGCGCGGTCGTCCATCCAGGCGGCCAATGCGCGGGCGAGTTCTTCCACGGCGTGCTCCTGCCTCGTCGTCGTCCGCCCAGGATGAACGCGTCCGGGCACGCGGTCAAGGCCCGCTCCGCGCAGGTTCCGGGGCCATTTCCCATCGGGCGCGAATGTGGTAGCCCCCTCCCATGACGGAGAGCCTTTCCCCACTCGAACGCCTGGAGCGCGTGCGCGCGCGCATCGCGGCGGCCTGCGCGCGGGCCGGGCGCGACCCCGCGACCGTGACCCTCGTCGCCGTCTCCAAGACCCATCCGGCCCATGCCGTGGAGGCCCTTTTCCAGGCCGGGCAGACGCTTTTCGGCGAGTCCTACGTGCAGGAGGCCCTGCCCAAGATGGACGCCCTGGCCCCCCTGGGCCTGCGCTGGCACTTCATCGGCAGGCTCCAGAAGAACAAGGTGAAGCACATCGCCGGGCGCTTCGAGTTGATCCATTCCGTTGACTCCCTTGAGCTGGCCCGGGTATTGCATCAGAAATCGTCGGCGCTGGGCGTGCGCCAGGGGGTGCTCGTGCAGGCCAACCTGGCCTGCGAGGCGGCCAAATCCGGCTGCCGCCCGGAGGACGTGGAGTCCCTGGCCGAGGCCGTGGCGGGCCTTGCGGGCCTGGAACTGCGCGGGCTGATGCTCATGCCCCCCTGGAACGAGGACGCCGAGGCCAACCGGGGCCTGTTCGCCCGGGCGCGCGCGCTGCGCGAACGCCTCGCGGAGCGGCTCGGGCGCGGGCTGCCCGAGTTGTCCATGGGCATGTCCCACGATCTGGAGACCGCCGTGGAGGAAGGGGCCACCCTGGTGCGCGTGGGCACGGACCTTTTCGGGGCGCGCGAAGGCTGAACCAAGCGAGGAGCCGCACATGGCCAAGAAAGTGGAAGAAGAAAGCGCGGAAGGCGCTCCGAAAAAGAAAAAGAGCAAGCTTCTGCTCATCATCATCCTGGTGGTGATCCTGGCCGCCCTGGGCGGCGGCGGGTATTTCGCCTACCTGAAGTTCCTCGCCCCGCCGCCCGCCGAGGGGACGGAAGAGCAGGCCCCCGCCGAAGGCGACAAGAAGGCCGAGAAGAAGGACGAAAAGAAGAAGGACGAGAAAAAGGAAGAGAAGAAGGACGAAAAGAAGGAGGAAGGCGGCAGCCACGCGGGCAAGAAGGACGACAAGAACAAGCCCGTCACCTCCATCGCCAACATCGTCACCAACCTGGCCGACCCGGGCGGCAAGCGCTACGTGCGCCTCTCCGTGGAGTTCGACTTCGCGGACGCCCACGCCGCCTCCGAATTCGCGGAAAAGTACCAGGCGCGCGTCAAGGACGCCGTGCTCACGCTGCTCTGGTCCAAGACCAGCGAAGACCTCTCCTCCGTGGACGGCATGCTGGCCTTCCGCACCGAGCTGCAGGGCCGCGTGAACCAGATCATGGGGCAGGGGAAGGTCAAGCAGGTGTTCATCACCGACCGGGTGATCCAGTAGGGGCCGGCCATGAGCAAGATCCTCAGCCAGGACGAGGTCGACACCTTACTGCGCGGCCTAACGGGCGGCGAGATCGAGTCCGAGTCCGAGATCCTCGAGGACGACTCGGGCATCGTGCCTTTCGACCTCTCCAACCAGGACCGCATCATCCGCGGGCGCATGCCCGTTCTGGAGATCATCAACGACCGTTTCGCCAGGCTGGCCACCAACGCCATGGCCAACGCCATGCGCAAGCGCGTGGACGTGAACCCCATCTCCATCGACATGTCCAAGTTCGGCGACTTCATGCGCAGCCTGCCCGTGCCCACCTCCATCAACATCTTCAAGCTCGACCCCCTGCGCGGCAACGCCATCCTCGTGGTGGATTCGCGCCTGGTGTTCGCCCTGGTGGAGAACTTCTTCGGCGGCGCGGGCAGCCAGCCCAAGGTGGAGGGACGCGACTTCACGCCCATCGAGCAGGCCATCATCGCCAAGGTGGTCAAGATCGCCCTGGCCAACCTGGAGGACGCCTGGCGGCCCGTGCACGAGGTGCACGTGGAGCTGATCCGCTCCGAGATCAACCCCCAGTTCGCGGCCATCGTGCCCCCCTCAGACGTGGTGGTGGTGGTCACCTTCGAGGTGGAACTGGAGAACGCCATCGGCTCCATGATCGCCTGCCTGCCCTACGCCACCATCGAGCCCATCCGCTCCAAGCTCTACGCCTCCTTCCAGTCCGAGCGCCTGGAGGTGGACCACGCCTGGATCAGCCGCTTCAAGGAGCGGCTCATGGAAACCCCCGTGGAGATGGTGGTGGAATTCGGCAAGACCCAGCTTTCCGGGCGGCAGCTGCTCTCGCTCAAGGAGGGCGACATCATCCTCCTGGACACCGACGTGGAAGACCTGCTCAAGGTGGAAGTGCAGGGCGTGAGAAAATTCTGGGGCGTCCCCGGCACCGTGAAGTCCAACAAGGCCTTCCAGGTGCTGCGGGAGGAAGAAACCCACTTCTAGCGGGAGGCGACCGTGGCCGACGACATCGATCAAGACCAGCTGGCAGCCGAATGGGCGGCCGCCCTGGAGGATACCGACGGCTCGGGCGGGGCGGACCCCTTCGAGCAGGCGCTCGCCGCCGCTTCCTCGTCCTCCGGCGGCGGGGGCGACGACGCCCTGGCCGAACAGTGGGCCGCGGCCCTGGCGGGCGAAGAGGAAACCGCCGTCAAGAAGGAGCGCGAACAGGCCCAGCTGGCCGCCAAAAGCCGCGAGGCCTCGTTCAAGGATTTGACGCAGGACGCCCGCGCGCCCCGCGCCGACACCGGCAGGCGCGACCTGGACTTCATCCTGGACATCCCCCTGGACGTGTCCGCCGAACTGGGGCGCACCAAGCTGCTCATCAACGAACTGCTCCAGCTGGGCCAGGGCTCCGTCATCGAGCTCAACAAGCTGGCGGGCGAGCCCCTGGAGATCTACGTCAACGGCAAGCTGGTGGCCCGGGGCGAGGCCGTGGTGATCAACGAGAAGTTCGGCGTGCGCCTCACCGACATCATCAGCCCCATCGAGCGGGTGAAGCAGCTTGGCTGATCCCGCCGCCCCCGCCGTGGCCGCCCAGGTGACCGCGCCCGTGGCCGCCCCGCCCCCGCCCGCCGTGGACCTCGGCGGAGCGGCCGTGCAGATGGGGGTGGCGCTCTTGGTGATCCTGGTGGTGATCCTGCTGGCCTTCTGGATGCTGCGGCGCTTCGGCCCGCGCCTGGGCCTGGGCGGCAGATCCCTGGCGCACGGCCTGCGCCTGGAAGGGCACATGACCCTGGGACCCCGCAAGAACATTATGGTGGTCCGCTTCTTGAATAAGCTGTTGGTGCTCGGGGTCACGGACCAGAGCATCAATCTGCTCACAGAGGTGGACACGTCCCATGAAGCCCAAGAATTCCAAGACGCCCTGGACCAGGCCCGCAAAGGCGGCGGCCCTGGCGGCCCCCTTGATGCTGGCGGCCCTGGCCCTGGCGCTCCCGGCGCAGGGGGCTGAACCCACCCTCACGCTCAATCTGGCCGCCGGGCAGCAGCAGCCCGAAAAGGTCAGCATGCTGCTGGAGATCCTCTTCACGCTCACAGTGCTCTCCGTGGCGCCCTCCATCGTGCTGTGCTGCACCTCGTTCACGCGCATCATCGTGGTCTTTTCGTTCCTGCGCCAGGCCATGGGCACCGGCCAGATGCCGCCCAACCAGATCCTGGCCAGCCTGGCCATCTTCATGACCGTGGTGATCATGTACCCCACCGGCAAGAAGATCTACGACGAGGCCCTGAACCCCTACATGGAAGAGCGCCTCGGCTTCTCCGAGGCCGTGAAACGCGCCGAAGCGCCCCTGCGCGAATACCTCTTCAAGCACACCCGCGAGAAGGACCTCTCCGTCTTCTACACCATCACCAAGATGGAGCAGCCCAAGACCCGGGAGGACGTGCCCACCGTGATGCTGAGCGCCGCCTACATGATCAGCGAGCTCAAGACCGGCTTCACCATCGGCTTCCTGGTGTACATTCCCTTCCTGGTTCTGGACATGGTGGTCTCCAGCGTGCTGCTGGCCATGGGCATGATGATGCTGCCGCCCGCCATGGTCTCCATGCCCTTCAAGCTCCTGCTCTTCGTCATGGTGGACGGCTGGAACCTCATGACCGCCGCGCTCGTCAACAGCTTCGTCTAGAGGAGTTCCGCCATGACCCCCGAAACCGTCATCGGCTTCGCCCGCTCCGCCATCGAGATCACCCTGCTGCTCTCGCTGCCCATGCTCGCCGTGAGCCTCGTGGTGGGCGTGGTGCTCTCCGTGCTCCAGGCCGCCACGCAGATCCAGGAAATGACCCTGACCTTCGTCCCCAAAATGGTGGCCATGTTCATCGCCCTCATCCTCGCCTTCCCCTGGCTCATGGACAAGATGGTCGGCTTCACCCGAGAAATCCTGCTCAACCTGCCAAAATACATCCAATAAAAACTGCGCGGCCCGGACGGGGCGAGATCCGTCCGGGCCGCATCGACCACCTCTGGCAGGAGGTTTGATCGCGTGGGCCGCCCGCTGGAAGCGGGCGGCTATGTCGTGTTGGGCATATGCCTATCCTGGCATATTAAATCCGTCAACGGATTCCCGCGCGCCCGGCGGGCAAGGACTCTCACGAAGGACGCCCGCGCAGGTCCGACCACGGCTTGCGGGCCGCAACGCGAGCCGGGGTTGCCGACGCGGGAGGAATCGGTGCGCGGCATGCCTCGTTCGGGGCGTCCAGGCGCGGGACGCCCGGCCCGGGGGTGCGCCCCTGCCGGGCGGCTCGCCTGCGGTGACGGGCCGGATTCGCCTCGCGCCAGCGCGCGGGGCGAATCCGTCCGGCACGGCTGCCCGCGTTGCGTCCTCACAATCCGTCCCGACGGATTTTCAAGGCAACCAGCCAAAGCCTTCGCTTTTCATTGTGAACAACATCTTCATGCCGTCCATGATCGCGCTGCTAGGCCCGCTTGACCACCACGGCGTCGCGCGCCCGGCCCTGGCTCTTGAGCAGGTCCAGGTGGCGCGCGGCAGCCTTGGCCGGAGGCAGGTAGGCCCCGGCGGTTTCGGGAGTCTCGCGCACCACGGCCCCGGTGATGCCCTCGTGGGTTTCGAAAAGGAAGCGGCAGGACTCGTTGCGGCACCAGCGCACGCGGACCACCGCCCGATCGAGCTTGTCGGTTTCCAGCACCCGCGTGTCCGTGCCGCATTGGGGGCACCACATGTTCGGCGTCTCCTTGCCGCCGGGCGGGACCGGGGGGCCTTGGAGGCCCCCCGTCCGGGTCGGAAGCGGCATGCGTTGCGTTCTGGCCCGCCGTGCCCGGCCAGCGCGATGGGGATCGTCCGGGGCGTGCGTCCTCCGCGCGCCTCCGGGCGTTGGGATCGGTTTCAAGCCTTGGGGGCGTCCTGCGCGGGACGGTAGGCCCGCACGAGATTCCTGGGCGGGCTCTGCCCGGTCTCGGAATGCTCCAGGGCCACGCGCGCGGTGAAGCGCAGGCCGTGCAGCTCCTCGGAGTCGTGGAGTCGGCCCGGGGCGGGATGCCCGGCGCGCAGGGCCAGGGTTTTCAGGCGGGTGAGGCCCGCTTCGTGGTCCAGGAGCATGGCGTCGACGACCTGGCGTCCCTGGAAGGGGCCGTGGGTCACGTCGTAGACCAGCTTGAGCAGCGGCCTGCCGGACTTGGAGCGGATGAGCAGGCTGTCGGCCACGCGGCAGGGGTAGTCTCCGGTGGGCAGGGGCTGCTCGGTCTCGGGGAGCACGGCTTCGAGGTTCACGTCGAGGATGGCCATTGAGGTGTCCTTTCCGGAAAGCGCCGGGGGTTGAGGCTGGCGGGGTACAAGCTGCCCGCGCCGCGCAGGAGTTCGCGGGCGTGGAGCGCTTCCGCCTGTTCCTTCTTCAGGGCCTCGGGCGAGGGTTCGTAGTAGGCGCACCGGCCCGAGGCGGCGGTGCGGCAGGTGGAGAGCCCCCGCAGACCCAGGGCGCGGTCCAGGAGCAGGTGGCCGGTGATCTCCGCGCAGAAGCCCACCAGGGCGTCGCGGGAATCCCAGTGTCCGCAGTGTTCGCAGGCTGGTTCGGTCACGTCGGTTTCTCCCGGGGCGACGGGCGTTGTCGGATCACGTCGAGCGTGCATTGCGGCCCTCCCCGTGGGGCGGGCCGGGACGGACCCTGGCTTGCCGCGTCCCGGCCCTGGTTGATGAAACGTTGCCTGGCACGCCGCCCCGGCGGGCGGGGCGGGCCGGGTTGGTGATCCCTCACCGGCTTCGGGTTGTCCAGTCCGGCCGGACTGGTCTGCATCGGATTCGCCGTCGCCGCCTGGTTTGCGGTCTTCCCTCGCACCCGCCTGTCCCGCGTGATTGGGCTTCGGAGGCTTCGCCTTGGGTCTTCCGGTACCGACCTCGCCGCGTCTGCGAGGCGTCCCCGAATGCATGGCCCGAATCATATTCTGAAACGAATTTTTGTCAATTTGTGTATGTAAATAATAAAGGTAATTATTTCAGTTTTGTGCAGAGATTGTCTTGAAAATGATCAATAATAAATTCATCAACGAATTTGGAATGAGTCTATATTCTATAATTTGCATTTCTTGGTGTCGAACGGTGCAAGCCCTACGCGGCAAGTTCTGGAGGGGGCGCTTCCAACCCGGCAGGAAGGGCGTCCCCCCTCCGACGAGCCGGAAGTGGAGCGCTCTGCACTAGCAGCCCTTTCAAACAGTCGATTCTGGCAGCCTGCTCAACAAACCGCTGACAAGGCGCAGTGAAAAGCCAAGCCCGAAGCGTATTTCTCATAGGTGAGGGCTTGGCTTATCCCTGCAAGGCAGCCAGCGAGCATTTTGAGCAGGCTGCTAGCCGTGCGCGCGTAACGGCATACGTCATGAGGGAAGGGACCGTGTCGGACGCTTGTCCAGCCGCGCGCGGCGGAACGAAACAGACCCGGTCATGTGTCGGTCAACGCGCCTGGACAGCGCTTGTCCTGCCGCGCGCGTGGGGATTGGGTTCGGGAAAGGGACGCCGTGGCGCGGCTGCCCGGTCGTGGGGCTGTTGCGGGACGGCGGGGCGTTCGGGCCGACGCCCCTGGCGAGTCCTGCCGGGCGTCGGGAGGGGGCGTGCGGCCTGACCGGGCGGGGCGCGATGTCCTGCGGCTCCTTGCGATGCGGCCGGGCGATCCCTCGGCCCGCCTCACAGAGCGGGGAAGCGGGCCCACCGGGCGGAGCTGCGGCCTGACCGGGCCTTCAAGCCTGTTCCCGGCCCGGTCCGGGCGCTGCGGACAAGGGGCGCGCCGGGTCGGCCCCTATTTGCGCGTCATGTCCGACCAGGACCAGACCACCCGGCCCACGATGGCCCGGCGCAGGTCGCCCTGGTAGTCGCTCTCCAGGCTGTGCACCGAGGGCGGGTAGGAACGCTTGTCGGGGTTGTCGGAGACGAACGTCAGCAGGGTCTGGCCTTCCTTGCGGCTCGTGTAGACGCGCTTCACGGCCACCTCGGCGTCGGGGCCTGGCTCGCGCACCAGGAAGATGGAGCCGTCGGGCTCCGGGCGGAAGTCGTCGCGGTCCACCAGCACGATGTCCAGGGGGTGCAGCGTGGGCGCCATGGACTCCTGTCCGCGCCCCACCTCCATGGCCACCAGGTTGGTGCGGTAGCGGATGGAGGCCTGGTCCTTCAGGGCCAGCACCCAGCCGCGCACCGCGTCCTCGGGCACCAGGCCCGGCCCGGCGGCCACGGCCCCCTGGGCCAGGGGCACGGCCATGTAGTTCTCGGGAGCGGGCGGGGGCGTCTGTTCCGAGGTCCCGCCGGAGCGCCGGGCGGAGACGAACACCACCGGGCGCGTGGTGTCGCGCTCGTCGTCGGGGAAGAGGATGCGCGCCCCCAGCGTTTCCAGGATGCGCGCCACCGTGTCGAAGCGCGGAATGGCCTTCCCGGAGAGGAACTTGGAGACGTTGGGCTGCCCCACGCCGGACTTCTCGGCCAGCGCCGAGGGTCCGCCGTGCTCGCGCGCCAGCCGGACGATGCCCTGCTTCACTTTCTCAACCATGTTCATGGTCAGCCGCCTTCTCGGTGATGCCTAAACGGATGCACCCTGCCACGAAGCCGAACAAAAGGAATATCAAGCCGCGTTGCCCACCACCTGTAAAGCAATCCGCTCCAATTGCAACTGAAAACATGACAGCCCGCGCGTCAACCCGAGCGCAGGGCCTCCACGATGTTCATGCGCGCCGCGCGCAGGGCCGGAAGCACCCCCCCCGCAAGCCCCATGAACAGCGCGAACCCCATGGACCACGCCGCGATCTCCCCCGTGAGCGTAAACTTGAACGCAAGCTCCGCGAAGGTCTGGAAATTGGTGGTGGAGAACGAAAGAAACGAGAGGAACGCCGCGAAAAAGAGCCCCACGGCCCCGCCAAGCCCCCCCAGAAGCGCCGCCTCGGCCAGGAACGCCAGCAGGATGGCCCGGCGGCCGAAACCCAGCGCCCGCAGGGCCCCGATCTCGCCCACGCGCCCGGCCACGGCCGAGAACATGGTGATCATGGCCCCCAGCATGGCCCCGATGGAAAAGATGGCCGTGAGCGACACCCCCAGCACCTTGAGGAACTTGGAGAGCGCCTTGGACTGGTCCTCGTAGTACTTGCGCTCCGGGCGCACCTCGGCCTGGAGCCGTGGGTCCCCTTCCACGGCGGCCCGGTAGGGCTCCAGAAGCCCGGGCTCGCGCAGCCTGGCCACCACCACCGAGTAGGCGTTGCGCCGGAAGGCCTGCATCAGCTGCTCGGCGTCGCCCCAGATCTCCGAGGCGAAGCCCGTGCTGCCCGCGTCGAACACGCCCACCACGGTCCAGGCGCGCTGCCCGAAGAAGAGGCTCTGGCCCAGGGCCACGCCCGCGAACTTCTCCCGCACGCTTGCGCCCACCATGATCTCCGTGGACCCGGGCCGGGGCAGGCGGCCCTCCGCGAGGCGCACCTGGGGCCGAAGCCCAAGCGAGGCGCGCTCCGTGCCCCGGATCACCACATTGGAGGAGCTGCCCGTGCGCTTGGGCATCACGAAAAGCACCACCACCTCGCGCGCGGCATCCAGCGCCCCGGAGGCGTCCTGGGCGATCTCCGGGCGCGTGGCCGCCACGCTGGCGGCGGAGCGCTCCAGGGAGGACTGCACCTCCGTCTCGGAGCTCTTGCGCAGCACCACCACGTTGTCCGGGCTGCCCGTGGCCACCAGCGTGCGGCGCAGGCCCTCCGCCAGCATGAGCGTGGCCGCGAACACGAACACCACCAGGGCCATGCCCCCGGCCGTGAGCGCCGTGGTGGCGCGGCGCGTGAGCAGGTTGCGCCAGGAGTAGCTGAGGGGAACGGCCACGGCCTACCCCACCCGGCGCAGGGCCTGGGCGATGCGCACCCTGGAGGCGTACAGCGCCGGATAGATGCCCGAGAGCACGCCCACCGCCAGCCCCGCCAGGCCGCCCTGGACCAGCGTGAGCCGCGACACCTCGAACACGGGCATGAAGTCCTCCATGAAGCGCCCGAACACCCGCGCCGAGGGCAGGATGAGCGCAAGCCCGGCCCCGGCCCCCGTGAGCGAGAGCACCAGCGACTCCCCGAAGATGAGCAGGGCCACCGTGCGCGCCGGGAAGCCCAGGGTCTTGAGCACGGCGTACTCGCCCGTGCGCTCGCGGGCGCTCATGGCCATGGTGTTGGCGGCCACGGCCAGGATGATGGCCACCACCACGTAGCTCACCAGCCGGATGGCCAGGATGATGGCCTCGCTCATGGCCACGAAGCCCATCTGGAAGGCCTTTTCCGTCTCGGTGAGGGTCTCGGCCGGGGAGTTGGCGAACTGGGCGTCGATGGCCCGGGCGGTCTCGGCGGCGCGGGAGGCCTCCTGCACGCCCACCAGGTAGAACCCCGCCTGCCCGGCCCGCGAGGGCGCGCTCTGGCGCAGGGACTCCTCCACGTAGGCGAAGTGCATGAACAGCTGGGACTCGTCGGTGTTGGCCCGGCCGCCCCGGTAGACGGCGCGCACGGTCATGGGCCAGTCTCCAGGGTAGATGGTGCCGCGCAGGGTGATCTCGTCGCCCACCTTCCAGCCGAAGCGCTTGGCCAGCTTCGCGCCCACCAGGCAGCCCTTGCGGTCCTTGAGGAAGTCGTCTCGCCGCGCCGGCTCGTCGATGACCAGCTCCGGGTAGAGGGCCAAGAGCGAGTGGGGCTCGTAGGCGAAGTTGGCGAAGAAGTTCTTCTCGTCCACGTAGATGCCGCCGAACCACATGCCCGGGCAGACGTGGGTGACCCCGGGGATGGCCCTTATCTTCTCGCGGTAGGCCAGGGGCACCGAGAACACCAGGGACACTGCGTTGCGCGTGACGAGCCGGTTGGCCGAGCTGGCCTCCACGCCCGCGTGCCAGGCGTCGATGACCGTGCGCAGGAGCCCGAAGGCCAGGATGGCCACCATCACGCCCAGGATGGTCAGGGCGGAGCGCAGCCGGTGGCGGAAGGCGTTCCTAAAGGCCAGCCGGATCAGCAACACGGGAGAGCTCCCCCTTGTCCAGGTGCAGGAGCACATGGGCCTGACGGGCGGCGCGCGGGTCGTGGGTGACCATGATGATGGTCTTGCCCAGGTCGGTGCACAGGCGGTCCATGAGGGCCAGGATGTCCTCGGCGCTGGCGCGGTCCAGGTCGCCGGTGGGCTCGTCGGCCACGATGACGGCCGGGTCGGTGACGATGGCCCGGGCGATGGCCACGCGCTGCTGCTGGCCGCCCGAGAGGTGGGCCGGGTGGTGGCTGGCGCGGTCGGGCAGGCCCACGGCGTCCAGCGCGGCCAGGGCGTGCTCGCGGCGCTCGCGCCCGGAGAGCCCGGTGAGCAGGAGCGGCAGCTCCACGTTCTCCAGGGCCGTGAGCACGGGGATGAGGTTGTAGAACTGGAAGATGAAGCCCACCGTGGCCGCGCGCCAGCGCGCCAGGTCCGATTCGCCCAACCGGGCGATGTCCACGCCGTCCACGGTGACGCTCCCCGCGTCGATGCGGTCGATGCCCGCCAGGCAGTTGAGCAGCGTGGACTTGCCCGAGCCCGAAGGCCCCATGAGCGCCAAAAACTCCCCCCGGGCGATGTCGAAGGAGATGTCCGCGAGCACGGGGATCACCTGCCCGCCGCGCCGGTAGGCCTTGCACAGCCCGCGGATCTCGATGAGCGGGGCCTGGTTCATTGCCCGGCCGTCTTGAGGGCGTCGCCGTCGCGCAGGGAGTCCGGCGGGGAGAGCACCACCTTGTCTCCGGCGGCCAGGCCGGAGAGGATCTCGGCCATGTCGCCCAGGCGCGCGCCCACGGTCACGGGGGTGAGCCGCGCGCGGCCCTCGCGAAGGACGAACACCGCCTGCGCCCCACCGCGCTCCGTCAGGGCCTTGGCGGGCACGGCCAGCCGGGGGGCGTTCTCGCCGGGTTCGGGCCTGCGCTCCAGGAAGGCGACCTTGGCGCTCATCTGGGGCAGGACGCGCTCGTCCAGGGCGTCGAAGCGCACCTTCACGAGCACGGTGGCCTTGGACTTGTCGGCCGTGGGCACGATCATGTGCACGCGCCCCGGGAAGCGCTCCTCGCCGTAGGCGTCCAGCATGATCTCCACGGGCTGGCCCGCGCGCACCTTGGAGAGGTTGGACTCCGACACGTCGGCCTCCACCTGGAGCGAGCCCAGGTCCGCGATGGTCACCACCGAGGCCTTGGAGGTGGAGGAGGCCCCGATGGGCGTGACGATGTCGCCCACGTCGGCGCTCTTGGTGAGCACCACGGCGTCGAAGGGGGCGCGGATCACGGTGTATTCCACGTTGGCGCGGGCCAGTTCCAGGGCGGCGCGGCGCGCCTCCAGCACCCGCCGGGAGTTCTCGTGGGCGGCCTGGGCCTTGCGCAGGCGGGCCTGGGCCTGGTCGTATTCGGAGCGGGCCACCACGCGGCCCTTCTCCAGGCGGGCGAAGCGTCCGTGGTTCAGGGTGGCGTCGGCCAGCTCGGCCTGGTCCTGCTCCACGCGGAAGCGGGCGGCCTCCACGTCGGCCTGGGCCTGGCGCAGGGCCGCCTCCACGTCGTCGGACTCCAGGCGCGCCAGCACCTGCCCCTTCGTCACGCGGCTGCCCTCCTCCACGCCCAGCCAGACCAGGCGGCTGGTCACCTTGGAGGCCACCGAGGCCTTGCGGTCCGCCACCACGTAGCCCGTGGCGTTCACCAGGGTGAGGGCGCGCGTGGGGTAGTAGAGCCCCGCCTGGACGAGGTCCGCCTCGTGGGTGGAGGGCCAGAAGATCCATGCGGCCGCCGCCAGGGCCAGGCCCAGGAGCGTCCACGCGGCGCGCCCGAAACGTCTTCGCCCGGCGGGGGCGCTCCCGGAGGGGCCCCGCGCGATGCGCAGCTTGTCGAGGTCCATGTTCATGGAGCCGTTCCATAGCCCAGCCGCCGCCAGGGGTCATCAGCAATTTCCGTCATGTCGCGCGGCGGCGTGGACAGTACGCCGCGGTTTGGATAACAGGACCGTAGGAATGACCGAAAAGCCGGACAGAGCCTCCGCCCAGGCCGTGCAGGGGGTCTTCGCCGCCGAGACGACGACCACCGTGGGCTTCGGGGCCACCAAGCGCCGCGTGCAGCAGGTGGTCTACGTGTACGCCGAGGAGAAAGAGCCCGGCGTGGTGACCTGCACGCCGCTTTCGCAGAACTACACGCCCGCCGGAGCGCCCCGGAGCGTCACCCGCGAGGAGCTGCTGGCCAAGTTCAAGCCCGAGCCCCACATCTACCTGCAGAAATACCTGCCCGCCATGGCCCGCGTCGAGCGGATCGTGGACGACGCCGACCGCTGCCGCGACCAGGGCCAGCTCTTCACCTCGGAATTCGAGTACAAGAACGCCCTGCGCCTGGACGAGAACCACATCCGCGCCTCCTTCGGCCTGGGGCTCACCTACCTGGAGCGCGGCGACACCCAGAACGCCCACGTCGTCTTCCGCAAGCTCTCCCGCCTGGAAGGGACCTTCGATCCCGAATACAAGCACCTGTTCAACGAGTTCGGCATCCAGCTGCGCAAGAACAGCATGCACGCCCAGGCCCTGGGCCACTACGCCAAGGCCCTGCGCCTGAGCCCGCGCGACGAGCACCTGCTTCTCAACATGGCCCGGGCGCTCCTGGAAAAGGGCCGGCTGCGCGCCGCCCTGCGCCTTGTGGAGAGGGCGCTCGCGCTACGGGCCGACCACGCAGCGGCCCTGCGCTTCAAGGAATACCTCGACCGCAAACTCGGCGCTTCCCCCGCGCCCCAGGTGGAGATGGGCATGGAGCTGATCGCCGATTCGTCGCTGGAGGCCGGAGGCCCCGGCCCGTCCGGCGGCAAGGGAGGCGCGCCGTGAGCTTCCAGTTCCTGGGGCATTACCTGGTGGAGCAGGGCCACGCCACCCGCCGACAGGTGGAGGAGGCCTGCGCCCACCAGAACGAGGCCAACCGCCGCCTGGGCGACTTCGCCGTGGAGGCGGGCATGCTCACCCCCGCCCAGGTGGAGGACATCCTCGCGCGCCAGCGCGGCACGGGCCGCAGCTTCGGCAGCCTGGCCGTGTCGCTGGGCTACGTGGCCAGGCGCCACATGGACGAACTTCTTTTCCGCCAGAGCGTGAACCAGGTGCACCTTGGCGAGGCCCTGCTGGCCCTGGGGCACCTGGACCCCGCGCGCTTCTCGGAGATCCTGGCGGGCTACATGACCCGCGAGCGCCAGCGGGCGGAGCGTCTGGAGGCCTTCTACGGCGCAAGCTCCCAGGGCAGGGCGCTCCAGGCCCTGGCCCGCGCACTGGAGCTGGCCTTCCTGCGCTTCGCGCGCTGCCCGCTGAAGGCCCATGGCGAAGCCGGACCGCAGGAGCTGGAAGACCTGCCCAACCGCCTGCCCTGCTCGGTGCCCCTGCCCGGCGGCGCGGAGCTTCGCTTCACCCTGCACCTGGACGAACGCATGCGCGCAATGCTCGAGCAGGCCAGGCCGGACCACGAGGACGGGGCCGACCTGCTGGAAGCCGTGGCCAGCTACCTGCGGGAGAACTGGCGCGATGCCCCTGCGGCCTCCCCGGCCGGGCCCCCGGCCTGCGGCGTGCTCCTGGCCTCGCCCGAGGCACGCGTCGCCGCGACCCTGGACGCCCCGGCCGCTTAGCCGCCGCGCCGGAGGGGGCGGCGCACCCGTCGTGCGGCGGCCCCGGCGGGCGACTCGCGGCCCCGTGTCCGGGCGAGCTGCGGCCGTCCTTGCGCCCGCCGGGACGCTCCCGCGCGTCGCCTCGCCCCGGCCTGCGGGCATTCCCGACCATTTCGAGGGGTTCCTTGACCGAAGCCCCCTATCCGGTTACTTTGGGCTCTTGCGAGAATTGTGATTTATCAGGGAGGAACGCGCCTCATGCCCATGATCGAGTTCAAGGATGTCCACAAATGGTACGGGGATTTCCACGTGCTCAAGGGCATCGAGGAGTCCGTCGAGCAGGGCGAGGTGCTGGTCATCTGCGGCCCGTCCGGGTCGGGCAAATCCACGCTGATCCGCTGCGTCAACCGCCTTGAGGAATACCAGCGCGGCACCATCCTCTTCGACGGCCAGGACATCCACGACAAATCCGTGGACGTGAACCTCCTGCGCGCCGAGATCGGCATCGTCTTCCAGCAGTTCAACCTCTACCCGCACCTCTCGGTGCTCAAAAACATCACCCTCGCCCCGCTGAAGGTGCGCAAGGCCGACAAGGCCGAGGCCGAGGCCATGGCCATGAGCCTTCTGGAGCGCGTGGGCATCCACGACCAGGCCCACAAATTCCCCGCCGAACTCTCCGGCGGCCAGCAGCAGCGCGTGGCCATCGCCCGCGCCCTGGCCATGAAGCCCAAGGTGATGCTCTTCGACGAGCCCACCTCCGCCCTCGACCCCGAAATGATCAACGAAGTGCTCAACGTCATGAAGGACCTGGCCCGCGAAGGCATGACCATGCTCTGCGTCACCCACGAGATGGGCTTCGCACGCGAAGTGGCCGACCGCGTCATCTTCATGGACGGCGGCGAGATCATCGAGGCGGGCCCGCCCCAGGAGTTCTTCAAGAACCCCAGACACGAGCGCACTCGCGCCTTTTTGAAGGAAATCCTCTAGCCGCAACCCAAAACCGAGAGGAGGCATCGATGAAGCGTTTGGCAAAGGCCCTCGCGGCCCTCATGATCCTGACCCTGGCAGCGGCCCCCGCCTTCGCGGGCAAGCTCGAAGACATCAAGGCCAAGGGCGTGTTCACCGCCGGCGTCAAAGACTCCCAGCAGCCTTTCGGCTTCGTCGATGAAAAGACCAAGCAGATCGTCGGCTTCGAAATCGACATCATGCAGTACATCGCCGACAAGCTGGGCGTGAAGCTGGCCCTCAAGCCCGTCACCTCCTCCACCCGCATCGGCATGCTCACCCAGGGCGACGTGGACATCGTGGCCGCCACCATGACCCACAAGAAAGACCGCGAAGGCCAGGTCGACTTCTCCATCACCTACTTCATGACCGGCCAGCGCCTGCTCGTGAAGAAAGACGGCCCCATCAAGAGCGTCAAGGACCTGGCCGGCAAGAAGGTCGGTTCCGTGAAGGGCTCCACCTCCGAGCAGAACGTCAAGAAGGCCGAGCCGAGCACCACCGTCGTCTCCTTCGAGACCTACCCCGAAGCCTTCCTGGCCCTCAAGCAGGGCAAGGTCGAGGCCGTCACCACCGACGAAGCCATCCTCGTGGGCATCAAGTACGCCGACGACAAGCCCGAAACCTGGGACATCGTGGGCGACTACATCTCCCCCGAACCCTACGGCCTGGGCGTTGTGGAAAACGACTCCAAGTACCGCGACTTCATCAACCTGACCCTCATGGAAATGTGGGAAAAGGGCGACTACAAGAAAATCTACGAGAAGTGGTTCGGCAAGGACACCAAGAACTACATCCCCCTCACCTGGACCATGGAACTCTGGCCCTAGTGTCGAGACCATGAAAAACATGAAGATGTTTTTCATAATGAAAATCAATGGTTTTGGCTGCTTGTCTTGACGGTCCGTACGGACGGACCGTAAGGACGCAACACTAGCAGCCCCGACCGACCGGCAATCCCCGGCGGGCGCCCAGCGCGCCCGCCGGCCCCCCCGGGCCCGGCCCGGCGC
>NZ_JBZVFJ010000047.1:0-22419 GCF_058402725.1 Fundidesulfovibrio sp.
CCCCGCGGACTCGGGGCTCTATGGGGTGGACGCGGCCACGCTGCAAGTTCTGGCCGCACCGCCCGAGGCCAGGCGCTCCGTGCTGGCGGGTCTCACCGACCTGCGCGGCAACCTGGCCTTCGAAAGCCTTCGCCAGGAAGCCCGCAGGAGCGACGGAACCTTCTCCGTGATCCTGTGGGATGAAAACGGCGGAACGAAGCGCTACCTCTCCTACTCGCGGTTCTTCGCCCCGTGGGGTTGGCTCGCGGTGGCCCGGCACTCCATCGACGACATCGAAACGGCCGAAAGGGCCAGAAAGGACCGCCTCGCCGGGGAAATGAGCCAGATGACGGCCCGCCTGCGGGAATACCTGCCCCATCAGGTGTTCATCCTCGCCGGAGACGGTTCGGAGGTGGTTCCGCCTCCGGCGGAGAGTCCCCCCATCCGGGAACTCGCCGACGAATCGGGCGCGCCCCTGGCCTGGACGCTCCTGCGCGAGGTCCGGCCCGGCGAGCCCGCCACGCTGCGCTGGAGGGAACCCTCGGGCCGTTCGGTGGAGGCCCTGGTCTTCTCCGTCGCCTTCAAACCCCTGGACTGGCGCGTGTTCTACACCGTGGAGACCGCCGCGTTGCGCGCGGCGGGACTGGCCACCGCGACCAAGCAGGCCTTCATCGTCATGGCGTTCCTGGGAACCTTCGCCTTGCTGCTCTACTGGGTGCTGGCGCGCTCAACGCAGCCGTTGCGGGCCATGGCAGAGGCCTCGGCGGAACTGCCGCGCGCCCGCTTCCGTCTGCCGAAGGGAATCCGCCGGGAACTGGCCGGGGCCGCGACGGGCCGCGACGAGATTTCCACGCTGGCCAGCGCCTTCCTGGAGATGCACGACCGCCTCCAGGGCTATCTGGACGCCCTGGACAAGGCCAACCGGGACAAGGAGGCTTACGCCCGCAAGCTCGAGATGCTCAACAGCGACCTGGACCAGACCGTGCGCGACCGCACCGCCGAACTCGACTCGGCCCTGGAAAAGGCCCGCCGCATGACCTCCGCCGCCCAGGCCGCCAACCGCGCCAAAAGCGAGTTTCTGGCCAACATGAGCCACGAGATCCGCACGCCCCTCTCGGCCATCATCGGGCTGGCCGATCTCTCGCGCCGTTCGCGCGATCTGGGCAAGATCGAATCCAACCTGGAGATGATCACCACCTGCGCCAGTTCGCTCCTGGGCATCATCGGCGAAGTGCTGGACCTCTCGCGCGTGGAAGCCGGAGAACTCCGGCTGGAGCGCAAGATATTCGAGACGCGCCGGGCCATCCTGGGCATGCTGGCCCCCCATGCCGCCGCCCTGCGCGAACGCGGCCTCTCCTTCGAGCAAGACGTGCCCGAGGATCTTCCCCCCTGGCTCCTGGGCGACTCCCTGCGCCTGGGCCAGGTGGTGGACAATCTCCTGGGCAATGCCGCCAAATTCACCCGCGAGGGGAGGATAGCGTTCTCCGTGCGCGTGGCCTCCCCGCCGGACGCTGGGAGGGTGGAGCTGCTTTTCCGGGTGTCCGACACCGGCCCCGGAGTGCCCACGGGCATGGAGGAGACCATCTTCGAGAGCTTCCGGCAAGGCGACTCAAGCTATTCCAAGGCCTATCAGGGCGTGGGCCTGGGGCTGGCCATCTGCCGCGAGCTCACGCAGCTCATGGACGGACGCGTCTGGGTGGAAGCCAGCCCAGGCGGAGGCAGCGTGTTCTCCTTCACGGCGCGCTTCGAGCTGGCCGCTGCGCCCGGCGCCCCCGCGGACGACACGCCCGAACAGCAACGCGGCGCCGCTCGCCTGAGGGTGCTCCTGGCGGAGGACAACGCCTCCAACCGCCACGTCTTCGGTGAGTTCCTTTCCAGCCTTGGCCACCGCGTGGTCCAGGTCGAGGACGGCCAGCAGGCCCAGGAAGCCCTGGCGCGCGGCGGCTTCGACCTGGCCCTTCTCGACGTGCAGATGCCCCGTGTGGACGGAGTGGAGGTGGTGCGCAGGCTGCGTGCGGGCCAATTCGGGGAGTCCGGCCGGCGGATGCCCGTGATCGCCCTGACGGCCTACGCCATGACCGGTGACCGCGAACGCTTCCTGGACGCGGGCATGTCAGACTACCTGGCCAAGCCCGTGAGCCTGGACGCCCTGGACGCCGCCATCGCGCGTCTGTGCGGCGGGGCTCCGTCCCCTCAGGAGCTCCTGGCCCAGGCTGCGACGGCCCTGCGCCCCCTGATGGGCGAGGCCCTGGCCTACCTGCGCGAACGCGCCGCCCAAGCCCGGGAGGCCGTGGACGAAGGGCGCATGGCGGACGCTGCCCAGGCCGCTCACGACATCAAGGGCGTGTTCATGACCCTCGGCATACCCGACCTGCCGGAGCGTACAGCCTCCTTGGAAACGGCCTGCCGCAAGGGCGACGCGCCAATGGCTGCGACACGCATCGGACAACTGCTGAACCTTCTGTTGCGGATGGAGGCCCAGGCCGCCCCCCCAACCCAACTCGCGTCGACGCGCTCAACGCCCCAGGATGAGCCCGCCGGACGCTGACCCGGAGCATACGGACACAACCCGCGCCCGGCGCGGCATGGCACGAACATCAAACACGCATGGAGCGACCCATGGCCAACCCCCTTTCCTTTGGGCAGGTGATGAATCCCGAGGAGGAGCTCAACGCGCTCTCCTTCGAGGACGCCTGCGGCTACTACGCAGCCATCATCGACGGTTTCCAGGTGGATATGCTCCAGTGCATCTCCTTCATCAACCGGATGCTGGGCGCGGGCGCGACCTCGCTGCCTCCCCAGGCGCGCGCGCTCCTGGCCCAGGCCGTGCGCTCGGTCGTGAGCCTCTCCCCCTTCGACACGGACATCCTCAGGCTCGCAGTCGGGCTGGGGTTGGCCCCCGGCGCGGAGACCGTGGTCAAGGTTCTGGACGCCACCCACGCCGCGCCCGAGGTCTTCGAAAAAGCCAGGCAGACGCACATCAAGTACCATTCCGAAGAAATCCAGGACATGTGCCGGGAGGTGCTCAAGCGCCACCCCATGGCCGTGCGCTTCGCCGACATGCTGCTGACCGTGGCCCACCACAGGAGCGAGCAGCCGGACGCTGTCCTGGAGGGATTCCGCTGCCCCAAGGTGCTGGAGCCCCTGTGGACCAGGAGGCTCTTCAACCACCACGCCTCAATGGGCGACGACGAGCGCGCCTGGCCCCTTTGGAAGCGCGCGCGCTCCGTCGCGGCCGACGACCCCATCAGCCTGAGCCTGGCCGCCGAGATGTTCCGCCGCCGGGGCGACACGGGAGAGGCCCTTGCCCTCTACGCCCGCGCCGTGGAGCTGGACCCTCTCCAGCGTCCCTACGCCCGACGCCTGGAGGCCCTGCGCACGCCTTTCCGGCCCGACCACAGCCTGGTGCGCTCCAAAAAGGTCTGCATCCTCCTCTACACCTGGAACAAGGCCGACATGCTGGAGGAAACCCTGCAAAGCCTCGCCGGCTGCGACATCGGCCCGGCGTCCATCAAGGTGCTGCTCAACGGCTGCAAGGACCGCAGCCGCGCCGTGGCCGAGAAGGCCCGTGCGCTCTTCGCGGACCGCGATTTCGAGATCATCGACCTGCACGTGAACATTGGCGCTCCGGCCGCGCGCAACTGGCTCCTGGGCCTGCCCGGCGTGCAGGCCTGCGACTACGCGGCCTTCCTCGACGACGACGTGTACCTCCAGCCCGACTGGCTGGCTCACATGCTCACCGTTGCCGAATCGGACCCGAAGATCGGCAACGTGGGCTGCAAGGTGGTGTTCCCCGGCGAGTTCACCATGCTGCAATACCTCTACCGCCATCTGTGCATCGCCACGCCCGACGGCGTACGCGTGAGTCCCGGAGCGCCTTCGCAGCAGTACGACGTCGGGATCTACGACGTGATCAAGGAGACGAGCGTGGTCATGGGCTGCCAGCACCTGCTGCGCGTGGCCACCCTCCAGGACGCCCCAAGCTTCGACATCCGCTACAGCCCCTCCCAGGTGGACGACACCGACCACGACCTCCAACTCTGCCTGGCCGGATGGAAGGTGATGTACTGCGGCACCGTGACCTGCGTGCATCGCCAGACCTCCGGGGTTTCGGTGCGCAGCGTGCTGAGCATGTCTTCCCTGGGCAACATCACGGGCAACGACGTGAAGTTCCACTTCAAATGGCTGGACCGCTGGGAAGACATGAGGCACCTGCCCGGCGCGGCCCCGGGTTTCTGGAAGGGGTAGGGGAGGCGGAAGGATTCACCGCCTGAAGATCATGCTGCCCGCCAATAATTTCAAGGGGTCGGACTATTCGTCCAACCCCTTGAAATTTTTGGCGGGCAGCACAGGCTTCGAGCCTGTGGCCTTGGGCTCCGGAGGCAAAAGGGGCTAGAGCCGACATATACCTTGCCATACTCTCTCCTGAATGCCGTTCCACGGACATCCCGTCCTCCAGCCGACCGTGCCTCCCCGTTTCTCATGGACGGTTAGCCAGTTCGTTAGCCAAACACCTGGGGGGCGCTCTCATCGGCGTCTGGTGCGCCCTGCATGGCTGGGCAGGCGGGGACCGGGCGGCCCCTGGCGGCCGGAGCGTGAAGTCGCGGATCCTGGGGAGGAGGTAGCGTGGCGGACGAGCGCCTCAAGGGGTGGAAGTATTCTGTCGCCGCCTGGGCATTTCCAAGCCCGAGTTCTACCGCAAGGTAGGCTCCGGCGAGCTGGCCCCGGCCTACAGGGCCGACAAGAAGAAGGGGATCAAGCTGTCCGCCTACGTCGCGGAGGATTGGCTGGCTTCGAGGCTGATCGAGGGGGTTTTGGGTGTGATGTAAACCGGAATTTCGCCCGCGTGCGGGAATCGTCGACAGGTAGCCGTTGGGCGTTTATGGTGCTGCTTGGGGAGGACATGACGGCAGGGCGGGGGGATGCTACTGCTACGATGTACAACACGGTTTTCAGTTTGCGTTCTTCGAACGACGGGCAATTATTTCGGCGGAATCCCGGTGCAGTGGAGTTTGGCGAGTTGCATGAGGCGAGACGAAGGGACGCTGCCAACCCGGAGAATAGTCTTGTCGCCGCATCGGTAACAACAACCGTGCCCGATAGGCGTCGTTTGGAGAAGGGGCCTGGATTAAATGGCTGACTCGATCGGGTGGGAACTCGGGAAGTTCCTGGGTCTGGCAGGCGGCATTCATCAGGTCAGGCTCTGGTGCGGGAGAACCTCCGGATCCGCTGCCAGCGTCATGTTGTCGGGTTAATTCGCGACACGCTGATGCGCGGCAGGAGTGCACGCGCGGGATCCGGAGGGGGGCCTGCTTCCGATCCGCGCCTCGCCGGGGCGATTCGTAGGTCCGACAGCCGTACAGATCATCTTGCTGATCGGCGAGTATCATTGCATCATGGTCTTTCTGTAGCGATGCGCCTGGAATCAATGGGCGGAACGGCAGAATGCAACAGGCGGCCATCAGGCTTCAGAGTGACCGAGGACTCTACTGCCCGTAGAAACCAATGGTGAGATCCAGCATGTTTATTCGTTATATCAAAATGGTACAATATTGTGCGCATTGCCTAGTGGTGCACCCCCTGCGCAGCTGTTTCACTGTTCTCTCTGTGGCCCTCGGTGTAGTCAGCGTGATCGTTACACAGGCTGTGATTGACGGTGCCGACAGCAAATTAGATGAGTTTGTGGAATGGTTCGGCGCGAATGCTGTATTTGTAACTGGGGGCAACGCGCTTGTTAGCCCATTCAGTCAGCGCCCCCTGACGCTCACCATGGATGACGTGGAGTCTGTGCGCACTCAGCTTCCAGGTGTGCGTCTCGTAACAAGTGGCCGCAATATCCGTTCTGTAGGCATCGGCTATAAGGGTGAGAACTACACGACTACAGTGCTGGTGGGTAGCAGCCCCCCCTTTTGCGAAGCCTGGAATTGGGGGCTGGAATCAGGAGAAGACCTTAACGAAGAGGACAACAGGACTCACCGCAAGGTCTGCCTGCTTGGCGAGACTGTCAGCCGGGAACTCTTTGGGTCGGCTTCACCGGTTGGCGCCACCGTAACCATAGGCAGGCACGTTTTTGTCGTGAAGGGGATACTTTCTGTCCGTGGTTTCTCGTCCGCCCAGGCCAGCATGGACGACCGTGTTGTCGTGCCGCTGAATTCGTTGCTTCGCTGCTTCAACTTGGACAGAAAGTATGTAAACGGCCTTAGGGTCGTATTCCATGATTCTGCTGATGTGGAAGCGGGCATGAACAGTCTACGAGAACTCCTCAGACATCGACACACCCTGGCTGATATCGACGCAGACGATTTCAGCATCGTATCATCCAGCGAAATCATCAACTTTCTAAAGGTGCTCAAGTCTGGTGTGAGTATATTTTTAGGCGTATTTTCCGTGGTGACACTGACAGTATCCGGGATTGTACTTGCAAACCTCTCCTATGTATGCATCGATCAGCGACGCCAGGAGATAGCCATACTCAAGGCCGTAGGTGCGCGGCAGCGGGACATAGGGTTCCAATTTCTTGTAGAAACGCTGATGCTCTGCATCACTGGAGCGATCATCGGATCTCTGCTGTGCTTGGGTGGGGCTGGTTTTGTTAATGAGAGTCAAATGATTGCCCTGTCATTTTCTGCAAAAGTATGGCTTTACGGATTCGGAGGAGCAAGCGCCGTGGCCGTCGCCTTCGGCCTGGGACCCTCTCTGTCTGCGGCACGACTCGATCCGATCTCAAGCCTCACAATGGAATGACATGAAAGTAAAAGGACAATCCGCCCTTGCTCTGGAACGCTTCTTTTCCGATATGTCGTTGTATCGTGACGGCGGGTTGTTCGCCGATACAGCGCAACCTCCTGGAGCAATCAATGGTTTGAAAGCCGGAGACGCAGTGCTTCGCCTGCCGACGCTCCCCTGTTCATTGGGCATAGCTTCGGCCATGTTGTCCGGGTATTCCCATTGTGGTATTGTTGTCCGGGATGGTGACGATTTGAAGGTTGCAGACTGTTATCCGGATGAAACAAATACGTTCATGGGTGGCATCAGGGCAGTCTCTGTCGGCGAATGGCTTGCAGGAGATGGGAAGCATGGCATTTACCAATGGCTTGTCTTGCGTAACTACAGCATTGACACGGAACTGAGTTACGGCGCGATCAGGGAGTCTTTGGGTGATTTTTCATATAAGCTCGTAGCGCCGGGCCAGGCGGGAGAGCTGGATGCACAGTCACGCATTGTAGGAAATTGTTCCACGTTTGTTCATTCGGTGTATGCAACTGTTGGTATCATGCACCCGGATATTCTCAGACTTGGAGACGTGAATCGCCGGGCCTTTTTGACCTTCATAAAGCTGTTGAGCGAGGGCTTTTACGAGATCCTCAAGGCTGAAGGCGCGAGCACGTTTCATGATCTGGCCCGGGAACACGGCATTCTCTCCATGCTCAACTGGAAGGGGAGAATTCTGCCGCCGTCCTTCCTGGAAATGCATCCGGGCTTCGAGGTCGTCGCGTATGGGCGCCCAGCCTGTCCGGAGCAGGCGCGCTTCGGGCGATGGCTCGATTACCATGGCAAGCGAATCGCCGCATTGCGAGCTGCGGTACATTGCCACGGATTGAGCATCGAGGAGGTTCCGAATGACCTTGCCAAGGCTGCCGGCGCGGTGTTTTGCAAGGCTCTTGCATCGCAGCCGGGGGAGCAGCCCATCAATGCAGTCTCGCTGTGCAGGCGTATCCTCATGCTGGAAGCCGATGACCCGGCCACCTATGTAGGCATCCCCATTGGGGCGAGTCTGGCGAGCAAGGACATGGGCGCGTTGCAGGCATTGGCCGCCAAGTACATGGCCTATGCAGCACCAGCTCTTCTTTCTTTGGCGAGGCTGGCCGGGTGGAAACCCCTCAAGGTCTTCGACCGCCACATGGAGTGAGGTGGTTTAATGCATACGGAATACGCCAACGTTCTCTCGCGACTGCTCCTCAAAAGCGGTTTTGACAGTCAGTTCGCATTCCCGATCCTGGATTTGGGATTGGCGGGGCGCGTCTTTGAGAAACTTGAAAAGCTCTTGCCCGAGCCGGCAGGAGTCGCCGCGGCCGCATCTCCGGTGTTCATTGTCTGTCTCCCGCGCACCGGCTCTACTTGGCTTCAAACACTGCTGTGCGCCCATCCGGGCCTTGGTTACTTTACAAATTGGATGCACCATTTCCGTTCTTCTATCCGGGTGGCTTGCTTCGTCGCCCGCTTGTTGCGACTTGACGCGCGAGGGGAGCGCTTCATCAAGGACTCCGTGATCAACAGCCTACACGGCCCCAGCGAGGGGCTCGCCTTCTGGGGGGAATGGCTGCAGTTGGATCCGGCGAGCCTGCGATATCATGACATCCATGCGTCAGAACTGAGCGCTGACACCCTGCTCAGGATCCATCGCACCATTTCCATCGTGTTGGATCAGTTCGAAGGACGGAGGCGGTTCTTTTGCAAGAATCCCGGCTTCATTCCGTACGCGCCCCTTTTGGCCGAGATATTTCCCGATGCCCGATTCATCCATCTCGTCCGCGACCCGCGCCTTACGGCAAACTCCATGCTCAAACTCTACGACCGGTGCAACGAACAACTCGATGCCATCAAAGCCTCAGGAAAGCCTCTGGCCATGGCACTTGATCGATTTGTCCCTTATCCGCGCTTGCCGCGCCTGGAAGAATATGTGGAGCGCTTTGGTCCGCGCGACAGCAGGACTACGTCTCTGTTGTGGCGCGATGCGGTCGAGTTCATGAACGAACATGGGCACAAACTCCCTCACCTGTTGACTGTTCGATTCGAGTCAATCTTGGCTGATCCGAGAGGAAGCGTAGAGCGTATACTTGATTTCTGTGGGCTCGACAGTTTCCCAGTCGGCCACGCCGTATTTGACGCCCTCTGTGGCAAAACAGGAAAAGTGAACCACTCAAACGACTACACCGACTATTCAGGCATCACCGCAGTCTGCGAAGAGGCGATGACTTTGCTGGGGTATTTTCCCCAAGATGCCCCTGGGAGATGCGCCTCGGCCCATAACACTCTTGCCCCTCGAGCGAAATTTGGAGATATTGTTTGAACAATTCTCCGGATCATGGAGCGTCGAACCGTTGTCGCTTGCATGTTCGTTGACAGTTTGCTTCAATAATCCATGGCGCAGCAGAAGAATACGCAACCTCTGCCACATCGACAGAGACTGCCGTAAACAGGGGCCTCTTGCGGATTGATTCATGTAGCTCGGTATGTGGCGATGAACAGCAAGGCAACCCTTTCAATAGCCAACAGATTGGAATGTATGAGTGCGACAATTCCATGTCATGATGATTTGCTACGGACTCTGTTGGTCAACAAATCAAGAGTATATGTTTATGGCTGTTTGCTCAAACAATCAATTGTTGTGATATGAGTCGCGGCAACAGGCGCTGGTTGACAGGCGGACGTGTCTCTTCATGGGTGCTGTGCGCATTGCGAACATTGGGGCCGGTGTCGTGCGACTGGCAAGGTTTACCTTGAAGTGACGCGCAAGGAATCCTGAGCAATTTTGAATGGGATTGTTTTGCAGGATCAGTATGCCAAAGATCCGGACGGTCTTCAGTACGATAGTGAAGATGTATGACTTCTGTAAACGCCTCGTCCGGCCAGGAAGTTGCAGTCAAATCCGCCAACGAAATCCATGGTATGAACCAGAAAGGATCTTCTAGGCACCGGGCGTGTGTTCTGAACCGTAGGGGTGACGGACATCAAAGGTGGATGATCTATGGTACTTGTCCGCAAAGTGCTGTTCATGCTGCTGATTGTTCCCCTCATCTTCTTAGCCAGCGCTTTGTGCTGGCTCACGGCCGGGATTGGAAAGAACAGTTCCCTGTCCCACAAAATTGCGCAGTCCGGGGCGGAATTGGCGTTATTCCTGTTAGGCGTCCGTGTCCGAGCCGACCTGTCCAGGCTCACGCCCGGGGCGACTTATGTGTTCATGGCTAACCATGCCAGCTATTTCGACATCGTGGTATTGTTCGCAGGCCTCAAGCACTGGAACTTCCGTTATGTGGCCAAGGAAAGCCTGTCCCAAATCCCTCTGTTCGGGCACGCCTTGCGGCGCATGGGCCACATTCCCATTCATCGCGAGCATTTTCGGAAGGCCATGGAGTCGATCTCCGAAGCCGCCGAAGTCTGCAAACGAGGCGTCTCGGTGGTCATCTTCCCGGAGGGAACCCGTTCCACCGATCACGAGAAACTGGGGGATTTCAAGATCGGCGGCATGATCATGGCGCTCAAGTTCAATGTCCGCGTTGCCCCGATCATCATCTCCGGGGCCGGTTCCATCCTGCCCCGGGGGGCCTGGCTGCCAAACCCAGGCGAGGTCCGGCTTAAGGCGCTCGATCCGTTTAACCCTTCAGAGCGGTTCACCCTGAAGCAACGTGATGAGTTTAGGGATTGGCTCAGGGGACTTATGGATAAAGCCTACAAGGATATGTTGGCATCGGAAACGGATGGATTGCCCTAGGGTTCTTGTACACGGATTTGGACGTAGGGAGAGGCGCCCCAACAGGCTGTTAAGCCCGGCCAGTACCGCAGCGTGCTCAGTCTGGCAACGTCGTTAGCCATGCGTTAGCCAGAAACGGAGAAGGGGTTGCGACTTTCGGTCGCAACCCCTTGTTTTCCTTGTGGCGGGCAGTACAGGATTCGAACCTGTGGCCTTTGGCTCCGGAGGCCCAAGGGCATTGTTTCTCCCTACTACTCTCTTGTCGCCATATCTCCCATAATCATTGATTTTGTTTACTCTTGACTTCTCCCCCCTTCGCCCTATTTTGGCCCCATGTGTGGGGTATAGTGTGGGGTAACATTTCGGTGGGGGGGACGGCCATGCCGAAGACACAGGAGCGAATCAAGACCAGCTATCCGGGGGTTGTCTACTACCTGGGCAAGTCGGTTGCGGACGGCAAGCCGGAGCGCATCTACGTGATCCGCTACCGCCGGGGGGGAAAGCTGGTTGAGGAGAAAGCCGGGCGGCAATTCCAGGACGACATGACCCCGGCCAAGGCCAACGCCATCCGCGCCCGCCGCATCCATGGCGATGAAGACCCCAACGCCGTGCGCCGCGCGAAGGAACAGGCCGCCAGGGAAGCCGAGGCCAACCGCTGGACCATTGGCCGCATTTGGGACGAATACAAGAGCCAACGGGAGGTCAAGGGCCTCAGGCAGGACGAATGCCGCTATTCGCTCTACATCGCCCCCAGGTTCGCGGACAAGGAGCCGGGGCAAATCCTGACCCTGGATGTTGACCGCCTCCGCGTCTTCCTCACCAAGAAGCAGGGCAAGAGCCCCCAGACAGTCAAGCACGTCATCGCGCTTTTGCGCCGTCTGGTACGCTTCGCCGTGCTCAAGGGGCTATGCCCCGCCCCCGAGCCTTCCAGGCTTTCTTTCGAGATTCCCCGCGTGGACAATTGCAAGACGGAAGACCTGGACCCCGAACAGCTCTCCGCGCTCCTGGAGGCCGTCGAGGCGGACCCCAACCCGTGGGCGGCTGGCATCATGAAGGTAGCCCTGTTCACCGGCATGAGGCGCGGCGAAATGTTCAAGCTCCTGTGGGATGACGTAGACTTTGAACGCGGCTTCATCCACATCCGCGACCCCAAAGGCGGCCCGAGCCAGAAAATCCCCTTGAATGAGGCCGCCCGCCAACTGCTCCAATCCTTGCCCAGGACGGACAGCCCCCATGTGTTCCCCGGCAGGGGTGGACGCCAGCGCGTGGACATCAATCATCAGGTGTCGCGGATCAAGCAACGCGCGGGACTCCCCGAAAACTTCCGGGCCATCCACGGCTTGCGGCACGTCTACGCCTCCATGCTGGCAAGCTCCGGAGCGGTGGACATGTACACGCTCCAAAAGCTCATGACGCACAAGAGCGCGGCCATGACGCAACGCTACGCCCACCTGAGGGATGACGCCCTGAAACGTGCGGCGGACGTGGCCGGGGATATCTTCGGCCAGTTGACCGCCAGCGCCCAGGCTAACGAACAGCGCATGGTTGCGAACCTCCCGGCCAGCCACGACGCGGCGCGCGTGGCCCAGGCCCCCACGGAGCCCGTGTTCTCCCGCGTCATCGGCAGACGCCGTCCTCCCCTGGAAGGTGAGTTGCGGCCACCGACCGAACAGGATCGGGAGCGCGTCCGCCAGTTGAACGCCTTCCCTTCCCGCGTGCCCAAGGGCGTGTTTCGTTACCAGAGCCACGAGGAGGCCAACGCCGATTGGATGGCCTGGACGGCTTCCACCGTGGCCGCCAACGAGGCCCGCCATGGATGAACACACACGCCCAGCGACATGGGAAGACGTGGCCCGCGTCTGCAAGCTCCTGGCGGACCATGGGGCGCGATTCATCCTGGTGGGTGGCTATGCCCTTCAGGCGCACGGGTTCACCCGGACCACCTACGACATCGACGTGGCCGTTGATCCGGCCCCCGAGAACGCGGGGCGTTGGGTTTTGGCCTTGTCCCACCTGCCGGACGGCGCGGCCCGCGAGCTGCTTGACGAGGAAGACCCCTTCCAGGGCGACCACCTTCATGCCATCCGCATCAACGACGAAATCACCGTGGACGTGATGCCCAGCGTGGCCGGAATCGCGTTCGAGGAGTTGGAGCGGCAGGCCCGGCCAATCAAAGTGGTGGGCGTGAGCATTCCCGTGCTGGACCTGGAAGGGCTTCTGCGGACCAAGCAGACCACAAGGCTGAAGGATCAGGCGGACGCGGAAATCATCCGCCTGGCCCTGGACCGGATGAACAAGAGGGGCTGACCTCGCCGGGCAAGGTGGACAGCCGCAACCGGGGCAGCTACTGACGAAACTACGCGGAGAAGGTCGCATCGTTCATGCCCAAAAGGAGAACATCCAATGAGCATCCAAATCATCAAGGACACCTCGGGCGCTGACGCTTTCGTGGTGATTCCCGTTGCCGAGTGGGAAGCCCTTCAGGACCGGCTTGCGGCGGGATGCACCGGGCGGCCCGTGGAATCCTTCGGCCTGACCGAGGCCGAAGCCAAGGAGACGCGCACACGTCTGGAAGCCTTCGCCCCGGATTGGGAGGCTCCCGAGATGGACGCCTATGACAACTACGACGAAGCGAGGAAGGCCCTTGAGGCGCGGTGACGTGGCCCTGGCGGTGTTCCCCAACACGGACGGCTTGACGGCCAAGCTGCGCCCGGTGGTGATCGTCCAGGCCGATGGATTGGACACGGGCTTGGCGCAAGTGATCGTCTCCATGGTGACGAGCAACCTGCGCCGGGCCGGGATGGGCTGGCGCGTATTCATTTCCGTGGACAGTCCCGAAGGAAAGGCCTCGGGGCTGCTGTCCGATTCCGTGGTGATGGCGGATTGCCTCGCCACCATCGGCGATTTTCACGCCTTTACCCCCTGTGGGGTACGTGTGGATAAGGAAATCGAGGGCGAAAAAGAGGGGTTAGATTTTGCATCTAACCCCTTGGTTTCCTTGTGGCGGGCAGTACAGGATTCGAACCTGTGGCCTTTGGCTCCGGAGGCCAACGCTCTATCCATCTGAGCTAACTGCCCGCGAGTTGGACTTCGTATGCCGGGCCATGTCCGTTGTCAAGCGGGTCGCGCCAGGGCGGCCGCCATCTTCTGCTCGCGGCCCTGCGACACGCACACCATGTTGCGGCCGCCGGACTTGGCCAGGTACAGGGCCTGGTCCGCCTTGTGGATCAGGTCCTCGCGCCGGTCCAGGGAGCCGGGCGTGAGGGTGGCCACGCCGATGGAGGCCGTCACCTTGAAGGTCTTGTCCGAGAACTGGAATCCCTTGTGCTCCACCTTGCGGCGGATGCGCTCGGCCAGCACCCAGGCCTGGTCCTCGCTGGTCTGGGGCAGAATGATCACGAATTCCTCCCCGCCGTAGCGCGCCGCGAAGTCCGTGTCGCGGCAGGATTCCTCCAGGATGGCCCCCACGTCGCGCAGCACCAGGTCGCCGGCCTGATGGCCGTAGGTGTCGTTGATGGCCTTGAAGTGGTCCAGGTCGAAGAGCAGCAGGCTCAGGTTGTGGCGGTAGCGCTGGTGGCGCTTGAGCTCGTCGGCCAGCCGTTCGTCAAAGGATTGGCGATTGTGAATGCGCGTCAGGCCGTCGTGGTCGGCCTTGGCCTTCACGTCGCGGAAGAGCATGGCGTTGCGCAGGGCAAGGGCCAGATGGTTGGCGGCCGCATTGAGGGAGGTCACCTGGTCGCGGCCCAGGCGCAGGTCCTTGTCCTTGGAGATGGCCAGGCATCCGAAGGCGCTTCCGGCCACCTTGAGGGGCAGAAGCAGCGTGGTCTGGGGCGAGGGGTCGGCCAGGCAGTCTTCCGGGGAGCTCTGGATCAGATGCTCCACGATGAAGGCGTCCAGCACGCCTCCGGCCAGGCGCGTGCCGTGGCTCATGAGGTATTCCACCCAGCGCTGGCGTCCGTGGGGATCCAGGCAGGGGGCCAGGAACAGCTCGGCTTCAAGGCGGCCCTCGTCGTCGGGCTGCCAGAAGATGCCCTGGAGGCCGTGCACGGGGAAGAGCAGGCTCAGGTCCTCGCGGGCGTCGGAGAGGATGCGTCCGGGCTCCAGGCTCTGGGAGGCGCGGGTGAGCACCGTGTTCAGGAAGATGATCTGATCTGTCTTGCGGGCCAGGAGTTCGCGCTCCAGCATGATCTCGCGCGTCATGCCGAAGATGTCGTCGTAGAGGCCGCGCACTTCCTTGGCGCGGAACACCGCGTCGCGGACCTTGTTGTCGGTGACGGGCGGCGTGAGCGCCGTGAGGAAGCCCAGTTCGAGAATTTCCTCCACGTCGGGCCCCTTCTTGTCGCTGTCGAGCACGAGCACGCGCTGGGTCAGTTCCCAGTCGCGCAGGTGACGGCGCGTGGACGGAGGCAGGGCGTTCCACACGGAAAGCGGCACCCACACCGTCAAGGGGCTGGCCTTGTCCATGTCCCGCTTGGAGGGCAGGCCCGAGACGGGCCAGTTCTTGATGACGTATCCCGTACCCAGAGCCAGTTCGATGGACTTAGTCAACTCGTCGTCCAGGCCGAGGCCCCAGATCAGATCAGGTCGGTTGCCGCGCTTCATGGCGTTCCTCCGGTGTGGCGTCCTGTTTCGCCCACAGCAGACTTGCAATACGCGCGCCAATGCTCGACAGAGGCCATCCCCCGGATGGTTTGACTTCCGGCTCCAGGCGTGTTTCTTCAGGAATATGAGCACCGGGCGAGTCTGGGCCACGCTGGACCCCTTCCTCGAACGCGGTCCTACGCTGGGCCGCATCCAGGCAAACAGGGCCTTTCTCCAGGCGCTCCTGGCCCAGGATCCCTTCGACGCCTACCGCTTCTACCTGCCCTCCAAGGCCGCCGGCACGGACTTCGCCCGCCTCGCTGCGGGGTTGCCCGGCAACCTGCCCGGGCTCTCCAAGGTCACCCTGCTGGACCGGCGCGACCTGCCCAGCGAGATCGAGCGCACGCCCCACCACGCCTTCCATCTGTCGGACTGCATCATGCATCCGGGATACCTGGCCGCCGTGCGCAACGCCCGCTCCCGGCAAATCTTTCCCGTAACGTCCGTGACGCATTCGCTCAGTTACGCGCGCTACGGGCAGGATTTTCTCAAGCACCTGAGCCCCTGCACCACGCCGCGCGACGTGGTGGTGGCAACTTCGGCCACGGCGGCAAAGGTGGTGCGCGGCTACTACGGCCTCCTGCGTCAGGGCTATGACCTGGACCCGGCAGCCTACCCGGAGCCCGCCGTGGAGGTGATCCCCCTCGGCGTGGACGCGGCCTTTTACGCCCCTGCCGACGGCCGGAAGCGTCAGGAACTGCGCGCACGCCTGGGCTTCGGCGAGGAGACGGTGTTCCTGGTGCTGGCAAGGCTCTGCCTGAGTTCCAAGATGGACTTTCTCCCCTTGCTGCGCGCCTTCCACCGGCTGGCCCTGGCGTCCCCCACCCTCTCGGCCATGCGTCTCGTGCTGGCGGGACATGCCGAGCCCGACGGCTGGGGCCGCCCAACCATCGAAGTACTGGCGCGCAACATCGGCCTGGCCCTCACCGTGATCGAAAGCCCCTCCGAGGAGGCGAAGCGGGATCTCTACCAGGCCTGCGACGTGTTCCTCTCGCCCTCGGACAACCTCCAGGAGACCTTCGGGCTCACTCTGCTGGAGGCCCAGGCCTCGGGCCTGCCGGTCATCGCCTCCGACTTCGACGGCTACCGCGATCTGGTCCTGCCGGACGAGACGGGCTATCTGACGCGCACCATCGGCCCTCGCGACACCCCCGACGTGGACCTCCTGGCGCCCCTGCGCTTCGACAACCACACGCACCTCCTGCTGGCCCAGCGACTGGCCGTGGACGTGGGCGAACTGGCCCGGGCCATCGAGCGCCTGGCCGTCGACCAGGCGGCGCGACGCGCCATGTCCCAGGCCGCCAGGCGACACGCCCAGGGCTATGCCTGGGAGGAGATCGTGCGCCGCCACGTGGCGCTCTGGGAGTCTCTCTGGGAGCGGCCCGCTCCCGAACGGCCCGCCGCCGCGCACCCCATGGCCGTGGACTATGCCCGGGTTTTCGCTTCGTACCCCACGCAACGCCTGGACGAGTCGGACAAGCTCCAGGCCACGCGCCTGGGATCGGCGGTCTATCGCGGGCAGGACCATCCCGTGATCCATGCCGGCATGGAGGACTTGGTGGACTTGAACGCCGTGCGCTCCCTGCTGGTTCTGGCGCGCAAACCACGTGCCTACAAGGACCTGGCCGAGGCGCTTCCCGCCGCCGTGGCGGGAGTCGACGCCGTGCGCGCCGAGGCCATGGTGCTCTGGTGCCTCAAGCACGACCTGCTGGAACTGAGCCGTGCCTGACCTGCCGGACGTGCACCATCACGTGGTGCTGCGCCGTCGCGGCGGCGCGGTCCGTGTGGCCCGGGCCCTGGCCGGGCGACAGGAAAAGGGGCCGGGCGCGGGGCTGAGCTTCGAGATCGACGAACCGGAAGCGCCCCGGTCCGGGGAGCCCCGGGCCTGCGAAAGCCCGATCGCCCCGGAAGCGCTGGCGGAGCAAGCGCCGCACGGAGCGCTGGTCCACGCGCACGCCACCAGGGACTGGCCTGCGCTCCTGTCCGGCTTCGCCCGGTCCGGAAGGCCGCTGGCGCTCACCCTGCACGACTGTTCGCCCCTCACGGGGGGGTGCGTCTATCCTCTGGACTGTCCCCGCTTCCATGAAGATTGCCGCGACCCCTGCCCGCGCGGCTATCCGGAATCCGGGGCGGCCCGCGCCGCACGGCGCGCGGCGGCCCTGACGACCCTGGCCTTCGTGGCCGCGCCCTCGCGCTGGATGGCCAGGCTCGCCCGGTCCGCATGGCCCGGATTGGGGGTGACGGTGATCCCCAACGGAGTGGAAATTCCCGCGCAACTGCCGGACAGAGCCCGGGCTCGCGCGCGCCTGGGCATCGACGCCGGGGCGCGGGTGGCGCTCTTCCTGGCCCACGGCGCGCAGCGCGCAGGCTACAAGGGGGGAGGGCGGTTCGAGGCCATCCGCCAGGCGCTGCGCCGGGGCGCTCCGCAGCCCCTGGCCTCGCGGCTCCTGGTGGTCTCGGCCGGCGGCGACGAGACACGGCGGGGCGAAGGGGAGCTGGCGCTGCCCTACGTCGAAGGAGAATGGCTCCAGGCGCTCTACGCGGCCTCGGACGTGCTGGCCTATCCCAGCATGGCGGACAACCATCCGCTGGTGGTCCTGGAGGCCATGGCCCATGGGCTGCCCGTGGTCTCCTACGCGGTGGGGGGCATCCCGGAACAGTTACCGGAAGGGGAGGGGGGCCTGCTCGTCCCTTTGGACGACGAGGCGGGCCTTGTCGAACGTGTGCTCGACGTGCTCGGACGCGAGCCGCTCCGGCGGGAACTCTCGGCGCGTGGACGCGAGCGCGCCCTGCGCCACTTCGACGCGGCGCGCATGGCTGCCGACTACGAACGGTTCTACGCGGCCGGGCTTCGTCGGGCCTGAGTCCGCCGCGCCGCAAGGCCCCGGCGCGGGCAACGCCGGGGCGGGCGGCTCAGGAGCGCCAGGAAAGCTCCACTTTGAGGGAGCCCTTCACTCCGCCGTCCTTGGGCTTCACTTTGCCTTTCATCTCCACCTTCACGGTCTCGCCCACGGCCACGCCGCCCTCGGCCGAGGGGAGCGTCCCCTGGGCCAGGTCGTCGGCCAGCTTCCTCAGAGCCACGGCGGCGTCGTAGCGCAGCATGGTCTCCTCAACGTCCAGAAGAACGGTCTTGTCGCTCATGGGATGCCTCCATTTGATCGAATGGGGGCATCCTAGCGGATCGTCCCGTTTTTTGCATGACGATTCGGTGCAAACGCGCAAAATGCCGTCCGGCCTTTCCCGTTCCGTGGTCACATGGAACAGGAATGCGCCATGCACTGCAGCTCATCACGCATCGCGCAGCGATGCCGCGATGGATCCCTCCACGCAAAATGACGCCCACGCCTCCCGCCGACGCCGGGAGAAAAAGCGCCCGAATTCTGACGTACACTCCACACGGCGCAAAAGCCCTTGACAATCGTCGGGAAACGTTCTTCAGAAAGATAACGCGGTGCGAGCATCTCCATGAAAGCACTGCCGACGGACGTTCCAGTGGAACCCGCGAACGGCAGGGGAGAGCGAGCATGCCGCCGCCGCTTCCTGCTTCGCGTTGCATCCTCGCGGGCACCGCGCCGGAGCGGCTCGCGGCCGGACGACATGGACGCCGTGAAGACGATGCGAACAAGGTGCTGTTCCGTATGCCGCCAATGGATCAATTGCCGCACAGCGTGCACGGCGCGGCCCACGCAGGGGCTCGCTCCGGTCTTCCGGCGCGCCTCGTGGCCGGGTTGGCGGCCATGATCCTGCTCGCGGCGGCCGCGCCGCGCAGCGCGTGCGCCCAGACCGCATGGGAGGCCTACAAGGCCCGCTTCGTCCAACAGGACGGCCGCGTCATCGATTTCGGCAACAATCAGATGAGCCATTCCGAGGGCCAGGCCTTCACCATGCTCCTGGCTCTCTCCCAGGGCGACCAGCCGCTCTTCGAAAAACTCTGGTCCTGGACCCGCGACAACCTCATGACGCCGCAGGCCCAGGGACTGCCCGCCTGGTCCTGGGGCAGGCGCGACGACGGCTCCTGGGGCGTGCTGGACCCAAATGACGCCTCCGATGCGGACATCGTGCTGGCCTGGACCCTCCTGGGGGCTTCCGAACGCTTCGGACGCCCCGAATGGCGCGAGGCCGCGCGCTCCCTGGCTGTGCTCATCCGGGAGAAGCTCGTGCTCTCCGATTCCGGCTACACGGTGCTCCTGCCCGGACGCGAAGGATTCGTCAAACCGGGCGAGACCGCCTTCAACCCTTCCTATTTCATCTTTCCCGCCTTCCACGACCTGGCCCGCCTGGACGACGCCCCCTTCTGGCGCAAGCTCCACGCCGCCTGCCGCGAACTTCTGGCCAAAAGCCTCACCGGACCGTTGAATCTGCCGCCGGACTGGGCCGCCGTGGCCGGGGGCAGGGTGGCCCCCTGGGGCGAGAAAGGCCGCCACTTCTCCTACGACGCCATCCGCGTCCCCCTCTACCTGGCCTGGGACAAGGATCGTGAGGGCCTGGCCCGCTTTTCCCCGCTGCTGGAACGCTTCGCGCGGGAGGGAAGCCTTCCCGCCAGGATCGCCCTCGTCCCCGGCGCGCAGGACCAGGGCGAGGCCCCGGCCGGGTTCTACGCCGTGCTGGCCCGCGCCGCCGAAACCCTGGGCGACCCCGTGGCCCAGTCCCTCCGGGACAAGGCCGCCGCCAAACTGCCCAGCGAGCAGGACGACTACTATTCCCACGTGCTCTGCCTGATGGCCGGGCTGCGGAGCGGCCTGTGAAGCCCCTCCTGGCCGCGCTGGCGCTCCTGGCGCTGTTCTCGGGCGGCCACGCCCAGGCCCAGGGGGTGGAGCGTTCGGGCGGGGGGGCTTCGGTGGTTCGCGAACCCCTCGCCGTCCCCGGAGCCGACAGCGCCCGGGAAACGCCCCCGACCGTGGAGCGCTCGGCCCAGCAGGGCAGGCGGGCCGTTTCCGGGACGCCGCTCCCCGCCGTGCCGCCGGAGCGCGCCGTGGCCGAAGGCTGGGAACTCTTCTCCCAGGGAGATTTCCCGGCCGCGTCATCCCGTTTTTCCCAGGCCCTGGAGCAGGGCGCGGGCGAGACGCTCCTGCAGGCGCGGCTGGGTCTCGGCTTCGCGGCCATGCGTCTTCAGCGGCTGGATGAGGCCCAGACGCAGTTCCAAACCCTCGTGGACAAAGGATACCGGCTTCCGGAGAGTCTGCCCGCGCTGCTCACCGTGCTGCGCGCCAGGGGCGACAAGTCCGCACTTGAAAGGACGCTGGCCCTCCTGCCCGAGGCCCAGCGCGCCCAGTGGCGCGAGCCCGTCCCCATCGACCCCGTGGCTCCGCCCCCCGCACCGGCCGCAACGCCCGACGGCGTGCGCCAGGCGCTGGCCCGCGCCGGCTCGGCCCCCGACGCCCGCAAACTGGCAGCGCTGCTCAAGGAGCATTCTGCCGCCCTGGAGCGCTGCGCCGACGCAGACGTGTTCCTGAAGATCGCCCAAGGCCTCGTCGGCGTCTCCCGGCAGGATGAGGCCCGCTCCGTGCTGGATCGCCTCGCAGCCTGCCCGCGTCAGGACTTCGGCGTGCGCCTGGGCGTGCTCTACGAGCTGGCCGCCCTGGAATCCCCGGGGGCCGTGCGTCAGAAGCTGGATCGCTTCCGGCAGGCATCGCCCCCGTCCGACCCGGCCCGCGCCGAAGCCCTTCGCCGCCTGGCCCTGACCCTGGACCGCAAGGAAATGGGCGACGCCTCCACCAGCCAGGCCCGCAAGCTCCAGCTGGCCCGGGACATCCTGGTCGCCGACCCGGCCGACCCCGACGCCCGGGCCGCCCTGGCCTGGGACGATCTCGCCAATGGCCGCGCCGCCCAGGCCCAGCGGGCGTTTCGCGAACTGGTCGGAGCCTTCCCCAAGCGCCTCGATCTCCAACTGGGACTTGGCTACGCCAACCTGCGACTCGGCCTCCTGGACGAGGCCCTGGGCGTGACCGCCTCCAGCGGCCATGCCGACGACCCCGCCATGCGCGACCTGGCCTATCAGGTCCATGTGAAGCAGGCCTTCACGGCCCTGGACGCCAAGGATCCGGCCCTCGCGGCCCGGCAGGCGGACGCGGCGCGCGCCCTCCAGCCCGGAGGAGGGGAGCTGGCCGAACTCGACGCCTGGATCGCCCAGGCCCGGGGCGAGGACGCCAAGGCTCTGAAAACCTTCTCCGAACGCTATGCGGCCACGGGCGACAAGCGCTTCCTTGCCCCCATGGCCCAGGGGTACGCCGCCACGGGGCAGCGTGTTCAGGCTTTCGAGACGGCGGCCCGGATGGCCCAGGACCCCGAAACCAGACGCGCCGCCGCAGACTTCTACACGGCCCAGAAGGCCCCCATCCTGGCGGCGGCCACGGGTACGGACGGCTGCTGCACCAACGCCGACACGCCCCAGATCGACGCCCTGGGGTTCGTGCGCTCCAAGACCGGCGACAAGGGGACCTCCCGGCTGCTGGAATGGAGCGTCCCGGCCCGTTACTCCTGGGCTCTGCCCTCGGGCATGCGCTTCACGGTCGGGGCCTCGGCCCATTTCCTCTCCAGCGGAGACGCGCCCCCGTCCCCCTATGCGGGCTCCTACTTCGCCCGCGTGGCGGGCACGCCCCAGCGCAACGCCCTGCTCACGGACCTGACGGTCTACACGCCCCTGCTGGCCCTGGACGTGGAAGGCCCCTACCGCTGGAGGCTGGAGGCCGGAACCTCGCCCATCGGAGGCCCAGTCGCGCCCATGCCCACCTTCGCCTTCTCGGTGTCCACCCCGGAATGGGAGCTGGCCGTGCACCAGAAGGCCGTCACGGAATCCATCCTTTCCTGGACAGGCCTGCGCGACCCCTACGGCTCGCGCTCCTGGGGCAGGGTGCTGCGCACGGGCGGCCGGGGCAGGATCACCTTCACTCCCGCCACGGACTGGTTCGTCACCGCAGGCGGACAAGCCGACTACCTCTGGGGCGAGAACGTGGAGGGCAACGCCGGGCTCTCGGGCAACCTTTCCGCCGGGCGCACCTTCCGCTTCCAGGAGGCCGAGCTTGCCCTGGGCGCGTTCGCCACGCTCAAGCACTACGCCGTGAACAGCAACTTCTACACCTTCGGCCATGGCGGCTACTACAGCCCGGACCTGCTCTTCATCGCCGGGCCGTTCGCGCGGCTGCGCACCCCCGAGTGCCGCACCTGGTGGCTGGACGTGGAAGGCTCCGTGGGCTGGCTCTACGAGAACAACGCCGGAGCGCCCAAGTATCCACTGGGTTCCTCCACCGCCGGGCTCACCTCCGGCCAGGTCAGCGAACTGGGCGGCCGCTACGCCGCCAAGACCGAGACCAAGCTCGCCGCCGCGCCCG
>NZ_JBZVFJ010000047.1:22429-24937 GCF_058402725.1 Fundidesulfovibrio sp.
CGGCACGTTCAACGGCTTCGCGGACGCCTACGGCGTCTTCGGCGGCGTTTCCAACGCCTCCGACTACACCGAGGCCTACGGCGGCCTGGGCCTGCGCTGGTCCTGGGACCCCCAGAAGGCCTTCTGGGCCCCCAAGGAACTCTTCCGCCGTCAGACCCCCTTCGACCGCGATTGATCCCCGCGCCGTTCCAGGCGACCAGGCATCACGCCCGCCGATACCCGACCGCGCAAGAGGGTTGATGCCTTGCGCGCCACAGTCTACAGGATAGGAACAGACCCGATTCCCAGCCATCAACCGCAAATCAGAGGAATCCCATGAAGAAGCATGTCGCCATCCTTTCGGCTGCCGTTCTGTCGTGCCTGCTCTTCGTCGGCGCGGCCCTGGCCCAACAGCCTTCAACCCCCGTGCCCACCGACGCCCGCAAGCAGACCACCCTGGGCAAGTACTGCACCGCCATGGAGGCCTACCTCATGTGGCGCGCCAAGCCCAAGGAGGTGGTGATCCTGGACGTGCGCAGCCCCGAGGAATACGTCTTCGTTGGGCACCCCGAAATGGCCTTGAACATCCCCGTGCAGTTCTTCAACCCCGCCTTCGACGCCGAAAAGAAGTCCTACGGCATGGCCGCCAATCCTGATTTCGTGGCCCAGGTGGCCAAGAAGCTGGACAAGAACGCCACCATCGTCGCCATGTGCCGCAGCGGGCAGCGCTCCGCCGCCGCCGTGAACCTCCTGGCCGCCGCCGGATTCGCCAACGTCTGGAGCATGGTGGACAGCTTCGAGGGCGACGCCGTGACCGACCCCGAGAACCTCTACAACGGCAAGCGCATGAAGAACGGCTGGAAGAACTACGGCCTCCCCTGGACCTACGCCCTCAATCCGGAACTGGTGTTCGTCAAATAGCACCCGCTCCTTCAATTACTCAGAGAGCCCCTTCCGGCCGTGCCGGAAGGGGCTCTCCCTTTCAAGGGCAGCTCGCCCGCCCGCTGAGGGATCAGCTTTCTACGCAGTTCCTCATGGGCAGCTTCAAGGAGCGGACAGGGCCGACCTGGCGAGGGATGCCCGATACCACCGTCCCCGGGATCGTGGTACGACTCGTTGCGCGATGATGTAACCAGTGGCTGTCTTTCAACAAGATAACCACTGTTTTCTGAATTGTTGCCTCGACACCCCCTTGGCGCGGAGGGGGGATGATGCTCGAGGCATCCCGGGGATCACCTCGGCCCCGGACTCGCTGACAGCGAACTCCCCAGGCGTCAGGCCGTGGGCTTGATCTCCCAGAAATCGCCCAGGGGCTTGCGGCCGGAGCTGCCCACCCAGGAGACGAATTCCTCCACCACCTTGCGGATGGCGTTGCGGATGGCCCGAACCTGGGCCAGGCGCTCCTCGTGGGTTCCGGTGACGGCCGCCGGATCCTCGAAAGAGAGGTGCAGGCGGTGGGTCATGCCGGGGAAGATGGGGCACTTGGAGCCCACGGACTCCTCGCACACGGTGATCACGTAGTCGAACACCCGGCCTGCCCGGAAGAGGTCGAAGACCTTCTGGGAGCCCTTGTCCGTCAGGTCCACCCCCTCTTCGGCCATGACCTCCACCACCAGGGGATTGATGGGGCCGGGTTCGAAACCGGCGCTCTCCACATGGAACCCGTCGCCGCCCAGCAGGTTCAGGTAGGCCTCGGCCATCTGGCTCCGCGCGCTGTTGTGGACACAAAGAAACAGAACTCTTTTCATGAACGTCTCCAAAAGGGATGGTTGTGGGCCTCCTCCGGCTAGAGCACGAACGTTACGAATCCGTTGCGAAACGTGGCAGATCGCGTCGAACAGTTCCCGATCAGCGCCCATGATGCAGCAGTTGACGCTTTCGGGGGAACACGCACTGATTGGCCCTTGCAACCGCCAGCCATACGGGTATGAGGAAAGTCAATCTGGGCGCTGCCCCCCGGGCGCGCCGCCGCACACGGAGGATACAGATGTCGGTCAAGCGCATTCTGATGCTCGTCGGCGACTTCGTCGAAGACTACGAGGTGATGGTTCCCTTCCAGATGCTGCTCATGGTGGGGCACGAGGTGCATGCCGTCTGTCCCGGCAAGAAGGCCGGAGACAAGGTGAAAACCGCCGTGCACGACTTCGAGGGCGACCAGACCTACACCGAAAAACCCGGCCACAACTTCCTCATCAACCACGATTTCGACTCCGTGGACCCCCTGGACTACGACGCCCTGGTGATCCCCGGCGGACGCGCCCCGGAATACATCCGCCTCAACGAGCGCGTCCTGGACATCGTGCGCCACTTCGCCGAGGCCAAGAAGCCTATCGCCTCCGTCTGTCATGGCCAGCAGGTGCTCGTGGCCGCGGGCGTCCTGGCGGGCAAGGGCTGCACCGCCTACCCGGCCGTGCGCCCGGACATCCTCATGGCCGGGGGCAAATGGCTCGACATCAACGACACCTTCTCCAACGCCCACGTGGACGACAACCTGGTGACCGCCCCCGCCTGGCCCGCCCACCCCGAATG
>NZ_JBZVFJ010000048.1:0-24918 GCF_058402725.1 Fundidesulfovibrio sp.
CGCGCGCCCGGCCCCGAGGCCCTGGAGCTGATCCGCGAACTGTCCTCCCGCACGGAGGGCTGACGGAGGGCGCAACCGTCGCGAGCCCGCCTGCCTGATACCGGCCGAGTCGGGCCGCCTCGAACGGACCCGACTCCGAACCGCCGTCCCCCATCAACCCAGCGCAAGCCCGGCCCAGGCAGGGCTTGCCTTTTTCCGTGGCGGCGTTAAGGTTCGAGGGAAACGGCGGAACCGCCGCGGAGGCAGACCATGGGCCTGGCGCAACGAGCAGGCAACCGGCACACCTACGGCGACTACCTGGCCTGGGACGACGACGAGCGCTGGGAGATCATCCACGGCGAGGCCTATGCCATGACGCCCGCGCCGTCGCGCACCCACCAGCAGGTGGTGGTGCGCCTCGCGAGCATTCTGGATGACCACCTTCAGGACAGGACTTGCGAGGTCTACGTGGCCCCCTTCGACGTGCGCCTGCCCGAGCCGGGCGAGACCGACGAGGCCACCAGCACCGTGGTGCAGCCGGACCTGGTGGTGGTCTGCGATCCCGCCAAGCTGGACGAACGCGGCTGCAAGGGCGCGCCGGACCTGGTGGTCGAGGTGCTCTCCCCGGCCACGGCGGCCCGTGATCATATCCAGAAGCTGGCCCTCTACGAGCGCCACGGCGTGCGCGAATACTGGCTGGCGCACCCCACGGACCACATCGTCACCGTGTACCTGCTCGACGCCTCCGGCCGCTACGGCAAGCCAGCGGTCCACGCGGCCCGGGATGAGGTGCAGGTGACGGCCGTGCCCGGTGTAGTCATCGACCTCGCGCGCGTCTTCCGGGAACCGGCCTAGCCGCCGACGCAAAAAACCCGGAGCGGTTTCCCGCCCCGGGCCTGGTCAATCCTCGAGCGTGCCTTGCGGCTGCAATCAGCCGGCGAAGACCTTCTCGAACTTGGGAACCACGTCCTTCTTGCGGCTCATCACGCCGGGCAGCCACACCGAGGCGCCGGCGGGCTTCACGCCGAAGGCCTTCTCGACAACGGCGGCGTCGTCGGTGACGATGAGCATCTCGGAGCCTTCCTTCATGATGTCGGTGAGCAGCAGGAACACCGAGTGCAGGCCCTTCTCGCTCTTCACCTTGGCGATGTCGGCCTGGAGGTCGGCCTTGTACTTGTCGAGGATGGAGAGGTCCACCACTTCGAGCTGGCCGATGCCCACGGCGGTGCCGGACATGTTGAAGTCCTTGTAGTCGCGGAAGACCAGATCGCGGATGGGGGTGCCGTCCACGGCGGACTTCACCTTGAACATCTCCATGCCCAGAGCCATCATGTCGGCCACGCCGGCGATCTTGGCCAGCTTTTCACAGGCGGCCTTGTCGGCGGGGGTGCAGGTGGGCGACTTGTACATCACGGTGTCGGAGAGGATGGCGCACAGCATGATGCCGGCCATGGCCTTGGGGATCTCGATGCCGTAGAAGTCGTACATGTTGGCGATCACGGTGCAGGTGCAGCCCACGGGCCAGACCCACATTTCCAGCGGGTTGGGGGTGGTCACGTCGCCCAGCTTGTGGTGGTCGACGACGCCCAGGATTTCGCCCTTGGCGAGGTTTTCCAGGCTCTGGGCCAGGTCGGAGTGGTCGACCAGGATGATCTGCTTGCCCGCGGCGTCGGTGACGATCTCGGGGGCCTTCACGCCGAACTTCGAAAGAACGAAATCGGTCTCGGGGTTGGTCTTGCCCTGGGCGGCGGCAACGGCTTCGATGCCGCGCTTGCTCATCAGGTCGGCCACGGCGATGGCCGAGGCGACGGAGTCGGTGTCCGGGTTTTTGTGTCCAACGACGTACGCTGCCATGATCGGATCCCTCCTGAGGTGATGTGCGAAGTTACTTTGGGGAAAATATCACAAAGGTCCGCCTTTGCCAAGACCTTCGTCCCGCGCCGTGCGATCCTTATGGAATGATCCGGATGAACACCGCGAGGAGCGCTCCGGCCAGCACCACCGCGAAGGCCGGACGGTGGCGCAACGAGAGCACCGCGCCGATGCTCCCCACGGCCCACAGGTGCGGCCACGTGAGCTTGAGCCCCGACAGCTCCGGGGCCAGATACGGCAGCCCCAGGTGCGCCAGGGCCAGAAGCCACGCCAGGGCCAGGGTGAAGGCCGCCATGTTGATGGGGAACATCACCAGAATGGAGCGCCTGGTCATGGCGGCGGGTCCGCCCGGGCGGCCCGGATTCTTCACCCAGAGCACGAAGCTGTTGAAGCCTTCGTTGCAGAAGACGCGGTGGTAGTTCTCAAGCCGCGAAAAGAGCCTTCCCAGCGGCAGGCAGGCCACGATGAGCACTGCGGCCACGGCCGGCGACGAGATGCCATACAGATGGAGCGCCGCCAGGCACGCCAGGGTGGGGGCCAGGGCGTTGGGGGGAATGATGGTCCCGGCGGGGATGACGTCCAGCCAGAGCAGCTCGAAGAACAGGCTTACGCCCAGGCAGGCGGCCCAGTCGCCCGTGAAAAGACCCCAGACGAAGCCCAGTGTGAGCGGCCTGTCCAGGAGCGGCAGATTGATCAGGAAGCGGAAGCTCGAAAAGAGGGCAAAAAAAAAGCGTTGGCCAGGATGAAGGTGATGGAGGATGCGGGCAGTTCCATGAGATGTCCGGGTCGTGCGCTTTCGCCAGCTATGCACCAATCTGCGGCAAAAGGAAAGCGCCGCGCGTCAGCCCGCCAGGTCCACGGGGTCGCTGGGGATGCAGCGGTAGTCCAGGTTCACGCCCTTGCCGCGCAGGAAGTCCAGACAGGTTTCGTCCTCTTTGCTCAGGGCGATGTGCTGGCAGACCTGGCGCTTGCCCGGGCCGTAGTGCAGGTTGCCCAGGTTGAGCCTTCTGAAGTCCAGCCCGGCCTCGAAGGCGCGCCGGGCGTCCGGGCAGGAGGCGAAGAGCACCAGCACGTCCTTGTCCATGAGCTTGCGGGAGTCCAGATACGCCTGGACCTCGGCCACCTTCACGAAGGAGAAGTCGATGCCCAGCGGGATGGCGATGGACATGATCTGCTGGCGCAGTTCGTCCTGGGCCAGTTCGTCGTTGGCCACCACCATGTAGCGGGCGTCGGTGAAGGGCAGCCAGGATTCGATCACCTGACCGTGCACCAGGCGGTTGTCGATGCGCACCCAGAACACGCCCTACTCCCCCGCCACCTTCTTGCGCAGGATCTCTCCCGCCACCACGATGCCCTGCACCCCGGCGGTCTTGGCGTCGGCGGCCAGCTGCGAGAGGGCTTTGGTGCGCGTGGAAAGGATCTTGATGAGCATGGGCAGATTCACCCCCGTGACCACCTCCACCAGACGCTGCCCCATGAGCGACAACGAAAGGTTGGTGGGCGTGCCCCCGAACATGTCCGTGACGATGATCACGCCGCCGCCAGAATCCAGGGCGCGGATGTCTGCGTCGAGCTGCTTCACGGTCTCGGCCGTGTCCACGCCCACGTTCACGCTGACGCAGCGCACGTCCTTCTGGGGTCCAAGGATCATTTCCGCGGCTTTGAGGAGCTTGTCGCCGTAGTCGGTGTGGGTGACGATGATCACGCCCACGGTCTTGCGCGTTTCGGTCTGGTCGTTCATCTTGGTCGAATCAGCCCTTTTCGATGTGTCGATGTTCAAGGGTCATTGTGTAGCCCGCCTCGCGCAGGCTGTCAAAAACCGCTTCGGCCACGGCCACGGAGCGGTGACGGCCGCCGGTGCAGCCCACGGCCACGGTGAGCCGGTAGCGGCCCTCCTGGGCGTAGAGCGGCAGCATCTGCCGCAGGAAATCCACCAGCCTGGGCAGGAAGGCCTTGCCCTGGGCGGATTCCAGCACGTAGTCCACGATGGCCTTGTCCTGCCCGGAAAGGGGCTTGAGCCCGGCCTCGAAATAGGGGTTCGGCAGGAAGCGCAGGTCGAACACCAGGTCGGATTCGGCCGGGATGCCGTACTTGAAGCCGAAGCTCATCACGTGCACCTTCATGGCCGTGCCCTGGCCCTCCAGGAACATCCATTTATCCTGGAGCTGGCGGCGCAGGTCGTGCACGGAGAAACCGGTGGTGTCCATGACCAGGTCGGCGGCGTCGTGCAGGGGGGCCATGCGCCGGCGCTCCTCGTCCACGGCCTCGCCCAGGCCGTAGCCCTCGGCCTCGTAGGGGTGGGGCCTGCGCGTGGTGGCGTATCGGCGCATGATCTCCTGGGTGGAGGCCTCCACGAACACGATCTGGATGTGGCTGCCCGAGGCGCGTATCTCGCCCAGGGCTGTTTCCCAGCTGTCGTCCAGGTCCGTGGCGCCCAGGCCCAGGGCCAGACCCCGGTGGCGCACTGCCGCCTGCCCCTGGAAGAGGCTGGCCAGCTTGGGCATGAGCACGGGCGGCAGGCCGTCCACGCAGAAATAGCCCATGTCCTCGAAGACGTTGAGGGCCGTGGACTTCCCGGACCCCGACAGGCCCGTGATCACCACCACGGGCAGATGGGCGCTCGCTCCCGGCATGGCATCGCTCCTTGTGAAAAGTCCCCGCCGCGCGGTGGCGCGGCGGGGACCGGCCTATCACACATCGCGTCCGTTTGCGTGACGAAGCCGCCGCCCCTCGCGGGGCCACGGCAGGTTCACGCGTGGCTGGAAAGCACCTTCCAGAGGGCCTCGTGATCGGCGGCGTCCAGGAAGGAACGCCGGAAGCCCTCGTCTGAGAGAAGCCGCGAGATCTGCGCGAGGATGCGCAGGTGCATGCCCGCCACGTGTTCGGGCGCGAGCACCAGGAAGAAGATGCGGCAGGGCTTGTGGTCCAGGGATTCGAAATCGATCCCCGCGCGGCTGCGTCCGGCCACGATGACGATTTCCTTGAGCGAATCCATCTTGCCGTGGGGGATGGCAACGCCGTCGCCGATGCCCGTGGTGCCGAGATTCTCCCGGTCCATGAGCACGCGCGACGCCTTGGCCGGGTCCACGTCCGGGAAGGCGGCGGCCACGGGGGCCACCAGCTCCGCGAGAACGTCGGGCTTGCCCCCGGCCGCCAGGTCCTCCAGGACGAAGTCCTTGCGCAGGTATTCCCCCAGGCGCATCAGAGGGAAACTCCAGGATCGATCAGGCCGTAATCGCCGTTCTTGCGCTTGTAGAGCACGTTGACGCGCTCGGTCTCGGCGTCGAGGAACACCAGGAACTCGTAGTGCATGGCGTCGAGCTGCTCGGCTGCCTCTTCCACGCTCATGGGCTTGGGGCTGTACTTGTCGGATTCCTCGATGGCGTGGACCTTGCCCTCGGTGGTGAAGCTCACCACGCCCATGGTCACGTCGCCCTGGGCGGCCTTGCGGCGGTCCTTCATCTTCTCGCGCAGCTTGCGCAGCTGGGCGTCGAGCTTGTCCGTGATCATGTCGATGGTGGAGTACATGTCGTCGGAGCGCTCGTGGGCCGAGATGTGCATGGCGTCGGCGTCGATGACCACGTCGGCGATCTGGCGGGTCTTTTCAACGGAAAGAGTGACCACCACTTCGGCGTTGTCGGAATTGCTCATGTACTTGGAGAGCTTGTCGAAACGCTTGGCGGCATATTCCTGCAGGCCGGGAGACGGCTCGAAGTTCTTGAAATTGAAGGCGATAATCATGGTAACCTCCGGGGGATGACGCCGCGTGGCGGCGGATTTGGCTACAATACGTCCTTGCGCTTCGAGGAGGATTCGATGCCCATGGCCATGCGGTACTTGGCCACCGTGCGCCGCGCGATGTTCACCTGCAGGCGCCGCTTGAGAATCTCCGCGATCTGTTCGTCGCTGGTTGGTTTCTTGGGGTCCTCGGCCGAGATGAGCTGCTTGATCACCGCCTTCACCGACTCCGAGCCCACGGACGACCCGTCGTCGAGTTCCAGCGCGGAGTTGAAGAAGAACTTGAGTTCGTAGATGCCGTGGGGCGTGGCCACGTACTTGCTCGTGGTGATGCGGCTCACGGTGGATTCGTGCATGCCGATGTCGTCGGCCACGTCCTTGAGGATCAGCGGGCGCAGCTTCGTCACGCCGTCCTCGAAGAATTCCCTCTGAAATTTCACGATGGATTCCAACACCTTGAACAACGTTCGCTGGCGCTGATAGAGGCTTTTCATCAGCCACTGGGCGCTGCGCATCTTGTCCTGGAGGTACTCCTTCTCCTTGTTGGCGCTGGAACGGCCCATGTCCTCCATATAATAAGGCGAAAGCTGGAGCTTGGGCAGGCCGTCCTCGTTGAGCACGATCACGAAGTCGTCTCCGAACTTGTACACGAACGCGTCCGGGCTGACGTACACCGGGTCCGGCGAGCTGAAATGCGAGCCGGGCATGGGATCGAGCGTCTGGATGATCTCCAGATACTCCTTGATCTCCTCCATGCTCAAGCGGAACTTTTTCGCCAGGGGCTTGTAGCGCTTCTTCTCCAGGTCTTCCAGGTGGTCGCGCACGATCTCCAGGAGCACGGGGTCCGTGTAACCGTACACCTCCAGCTGCACCAGCAGGCACTCCTGGGGCGAGCGCGCGGCCACGCCCACAGGATCGAGCCGCTGCAGCGCCTGGACGACAACTTCCACCTCTTCGGGAGTCACCGAAAGCACCTGGGCGAGCTCCTCCGTGCTGGAGCGCAGGTAGCCCCCGGAGTCGAGATTGCCCACGATCTCGTCCGCGATGGCCTGCTGCCGGGCATCCAGGGGCGAGAGGCTGATCTGCCACGCCAGGTGCCCCTCCAGCGAGGGCTTGGCCGTGAGCCTGGCCTCGAAGGACATGCCCTCCTCGGGCGTCTCATGCTCGCGCACCGTGGCCTGGCGCGACGTGGAGGCGAAATCGCCCAGGTAGTCGTCCCACTCGGCCGTCTTCATCAGCTCGCGCTGCATGGCCCCCTCCTCCTGGGTGGAGTCGGGGGCGTGCGAATCCTCGGCAATGGTGGGCTCGGGCCGCTCGTCGTCGAACTGGGTCTCCTCGAGCAGCGGATTCTCCAGGAGCTCCTGCTGCACCGTTTCCACCAGTTCCAGACGGGAAAGCTGCAACAGCTTGATGGCCTGCTGCAACTGGGGCGTCATCACCAGCTGCTGCGAAAGCTTGAGTTGCTGCCTGAGCTCAAGTGCCATCGTGCTATCGTCTCCTTGTGAACTGGCCCGGGCGACTAGCAAGAAGAATGCCGGATGCCCGCCTAGCCCGGTGGTTATGCACCAAAACCGAACCGGAAGCAAGACTTGACGGCTTTTTCCGTGAAGCGCCAAGGACGGCGGGGGCCACGACAGGGGCGGCCGGGGAATAAGCCCGACGTATCGGCTACAGGGCGATGTCGCGCCAGAGGGCGTCGCGCTTGCCCTGGGCGGTGAGCAGCAGGCGCACGGCGTCGCGCACGGCGCCGTGTCCGCCGGGCAGCCGCGAGACCCAGGCGGCGAGGCGCAGGATTTCGGGCTGGGCGTCGGCGGGAGCCATGGGCAGTCCGGCTTGGCGCATGGGCGCGGCGTCGAGCCAGTCGTCGCCCATGTAGGCCAGGTGCGGGAAGTCGAGGCCGCGCTCGGAGAGGATGCGCTCCAGGACGGGGAGCTTGCGCAGGTGTCCGCCGTGGAAGGCGGTGACGCCCAATTGCCGGAGCCGCTCCTCGGCCTGTGGGTTGGGCAGCCCGCTCAGGGCGGCCACCTCGACGCCCGCGCGTTCCAGGAGCTTCAGGCCCATGCCGTCGGGAATGGAGAAGCATTTGAGGGACTGCCCCTGGTTGTCCAGCCAGAGGCGGTTGTCGGTGAGCACGCCGTCCACGTCGAGCACGAGCAGGCGCACGTCGCGGGCCAGGGCCAGGGCGCGGCGGCTGAGGCCGGGGCGCGCGGGGCGTTTGGTGGGTCGCATGAAGGGATGGCCCCGTCGGCCGGAGAGGTCCGGCCGACGGGGAGCAGGGATTGTTACGCTTCCCGCTGGGTCTTGGCGGCCCGGATGAATTCCCGGAAGAGCGGGTGGGGCTTCATGGGGCTGGACTTGAATTCCGGGTGGAACTGGCAGCCCAGGAACCAGGGATGCCCGGGCAGCTCCACGATTTCCACGAGGGATTCGTCGGGAGAGAGCCCGGAGAAGACCATGCCCTTCTCGGCCATGCGGGCGTGGTAGGCCTTGTTGAACTCGTAGCGGTGGCGGTGGCGCTCGTCGATCTGGGCCTTGCCGTAGGCCTCCATGGCCCTGGTGTCGGGCTGGACCACGCAGGGGTAGGCCCCCAGGCGCATGGTGCCGCCCATTTCGGAGTCCATGTCGCGCTTTTCGATCTTCTTGGTGCGGAAGTCGTACCACTCGCGCATGAGGTAGATCACGGGATCGGGGCTCAGGCGGTTGAATTCCTCGGAGTTGGCCTCGGTGAGCCCCAGGACGTTGCGGGCGAACTCGATGCAGGCCAGCTGCATGCCCAGGCAGATGCCGAAGAAGGGGATCTTGTTTTCGCGGGCGTGCCGGATGGCGGCGATCTTGCCTTCCACGCCGCGCGAGCCGAAGCCGCCGGGGACGAGGATGCCGTCGAGGCCGGCCAGGCGCTGGGCCACGTTGGCCGAGGTGACATCCTCGGAGTTCACGTAGAGCAGGTTCACGTGCACGCCGTTGGCCACGCCGCCGTGGATGAGGGCCTCGTGGAGGCTCTTGTAGGCTTCCTTGAGGTCCACGTATTTGCCCACGATGCCGATGGAGACCTCGCCCTGGGGGTTGGCCAGCTTGTGGGTGAGGTCCTTCCAGGCCGCGAGCTCGGCGTTCTTGGCGGGCAGGCGCAGGAGGATGGCGATCTTCTGGTCCACGCCCTCGGCGTAGAGCTTGAGGGGCAGCTGGTAGATGTTGTTCACGTCCACGGCGGTGAACACCGCGTCGGGGTCCACGTTGCAGAACTGGGCGATCTTGTGCTTGAGCGACTGGTCGAGGTCGATCTCGGAGCGGCAGATGATGATGTCGGGCTGGATGCCGATGGAGCGCAGCTCCTTGACGCTGTGCTGGGTGGGCTTGGTCTTCAACTCGCCCGCCACGCGGATGTAGGGGATGAGCGTCAGGTGGATGTAGAGGACGTTGTCCTTGCCCAGGTCGGAGCGCAGCTGGCGGATGGCCTCCAGGAAGGGCTGGCCTTCGATGTCGCCCACGGTGCCGCCGATCTCGATGAGGGCCACGTCCTCGTCCTTGGCCACGCCGAGGATGGAGCGCTTGATCTCGTCGGTGATGTGGGGGATCACCTGGACTGTGCCGCCCAGGTAGTCTCCGCGGCGCTCCTTCTGGATGACGGTGTTGTAGATGCGCCCGGAGGTGAAGTTGTTGTTCTGGGACATGGGGAGGCTCAGGTAGCGCTCGTAGTGTCCCAGGTCGAGATCGGTTTCGGCGCCGTCGTCGGTGACGTAGACCTCTCCGTGCTGGAAGGGGTTCATGGTCCCGGGATCGACGTTGATGTAGGGATCGAGCTTCTGGATGGTCACCCTCAGGCCCCTGGCCTGAAGGAGCGCGCCTATGGAGGCGGCGGCCAGCCCCTTGCCCAGGGAGGACAACACGCCCCCCGTGACGAACAGAAATTTAGTCTTCATGCGGCCCTGCCTCCTTGGAACCGGCAAAAGTGGTAAACCCCGGCCCAGTTGACGCATGGGGCGGGGGCAAGTATCTTCCTCGGGACACGTCTAAGCGACCGGTCCGATTTTTTCAAGAAACCCCTTGGAGCTCCCAGCATGGCCCTCGTGAAAACCCTGGTGGTCACCGGCTTCGGCACCAACTGCGAGTCGGAGTCCGCGCATGCCGCGCGGTTGGCCGGTTCCGACCAGACCGACATCGTCTATTTTTCCGACATCACCGCCGGCAGGGTGGACCTGCCCGGCTACAACTTTCTCCTGTTCCCCGGCGGATTTTTGGACGGAGACGACCTGGGCGCGGGCCAGGCCGGGGCCATCCGCTGGAAATTCGCCGCAACCAGGGACGGCACGCCGCTGTTGGACCTGCTGCGCTCCTTCCTGGAGCGGGGCGGGCTGGTGCTGGGCATCTGCAACGGCTTCCAGCTCCTGGTGAAGTTGGGGCTTTTGCCCGCGCTGGACAACAACTATTTCGAGCGCCAGGTGACGCTCTCCAACAACGACTCGGGGCGCTTCGAGGACCGCTGGGTCAAGGTGCGCGTGAACAGGGCCAGCCCCTGCGTGTTCACCAAGGACATCGAGCACCTGGACCTGCCCGTGCGCCACGGCGAGGGCATGATCATCCCCCAGGACAACGCCACGCTCTCGCGCATCGTCACGGAAAACCTCATCGCCCTGCAATACGCCGACCCGGCCTCGGGCCTGCCGACCATGGAATACCCCTACAACCCCAACGGATCGCCCATGGCCATCGCCGGGCTCACGGACCCCTCCGGGCGCATCCTGGGGCTCATGCCGCACCCCGAGGCCTTCAACGACCCCACCAACCATCCGGGCTGGACCCGGGGCGAGCGCCCCAGGCTGGGCATCGCGCTCCTGGAGAACGCCGTGCGCCACCTGAAGGGAAGCGCGTAGACCATCGAACGAGGGCCGCCGCCGTCGATCCGAGGGGGCCGCGCGCCTGCCCCCGCGCGACGACGGGGCGGACGCCCGGGGCGCAGCCGCTCCCATGAAGCCGACAACGCCCCCCTCCGCCCTCCTCTCCCAGCCGCCTCCGGGCTGGAAATCCTGGCGTCTGGTGATGACCCGGGCGCTCAGGCAGGCCTGGCGGGCGGGCCGCAGGGGCGAGGCCCCGGTGGGCGCGGTGGTGCTCGAGGCCGCCACGGGGCGCATCCTGGCCGAAGCCTGCAACGGCCCCATCGAGGCCAACGACCCCACGGCCCACGCGGAAATCCTGGCCCTGCGCGAGGCGGGCCGGACACTGGGCAACTACCGCCTGAACGGGGCCATCCTGGCCGTGACGCTGGAACCCTGCCTGATGTGCGTGGGGGCCATGGTGCACGCGCGCATCGGGGGACTGGTCTACGGCGCGGCGGACCCCAAGGCGGGCGCGGTGACCTCCGCCCTGAAGGGCGTGGAGCTGCCCTTCCTGAACCATCGCTTCCCGGTGCTGGGCGGCGTGCTGGCCGGAGAGTGCGGGGCCACGCTCAGCCGCTTCTTCGCTGCCAGGCGCAAGGAGCGCGGCTGACAAGGGCCTCGCCCCGGGCGGACCGCTAGGCTGCCGCTACGGCCGCTTTCGGCAGTGCGGCCCCGCGCGCCTCGCGGACCGGCGCAGTGCCCGGCCCCTTCACCGCCTCCTGCAAAGCCCGATTTCCGGGCAAGGGATCCCAAAGGGCCGCCCCACGGGACGGCCCTTTGAACCATTCGGATTATCTGCCTTTTCTTTCCTGCGAATTGCCGTAAAGGCCTCCGGCCAGCGCGCCCAGCGCGCCGCCCACGGCCGCGCCCACGCCCACATAGCCTCCCGAAATGGCCGCAATGCCCGCGCCCGCGCCCGCGCCGAGGGCCGCTCCGCTCAGGGTTCCCTGCTGCGTTTTGGTCATGTTGGTGCACGCCCCGGAGAACAGGAGCGTCATCACGAGGACGCCCGATGCGATGGTTCTGGTCATGGCGTTCCTCCTACTGCTTCGCTGGTTTCGGGAAGGCCACCTCGTACCAGAGAACCTCCACCACGGGTTTGGCCTTCATGTCCGGTTTCTTGGCGAACACGTCGTCGAGGGCTGCGACGACCTCCTTGAGCTTGAAGCGCGAGAGGCTCTGCACCCAGGCGGGCACCAGGGTGCGCTGGTCCGGGGGCGGGTTCTCGCCCTGCACTTCCTTTTCCAGTTCGATCATGGTGGTCAGTCCCGCGATGAAGGCCAGGCGCTCCTCGGGGGTGGCCTTCACCCAGTGTTCGCCCGTGATCACGGGAAACTGGTGCGCCTGGGCGCGGGCCTGCGTCGCAGCGGCCAGCGCCAGGGCCAGAAACAAAGCCGTCAATCCCGTGCGTCCCAATGCCACGGTACACCTCCTGCTTACTGGTTGAGCGTCGATTGCGTCAAAAGCGTCACGTTGGACTTCGTGAAAAAGCCGTCGAAGCCGTCGTAGCGGTGAATATACTCGTTCACCAGGAGCGTGTTGCGGCTCATCCTGGTGAAGATCTGCTTGAGCCCTTCCTCCCGCGAGCCCACCAGCTCGGAGAGGAATCCCACGCCCTGGGCCTGGAGGGCCTCCACCACATCCTCGATGTCCTGCGTGTCGAAGGCCATGTGGTGGCTGCGCGGGCCGTAGTTGTGGATGAAAAGCTCCGTGGGGCCGGAGGCTTCCGGCGTGGTGAAGGGCGCGATGCCGGAGGTGAACACCTGGGCGTACTCTCCCGGGGCCAGCCGCGCCACGTTGGTGATGGAGTTGAGGAACTCCACGTAGACCGCGAAGGCGAAGTCGTAGCTGGTGAGGCCCATGAACTCCAGGATGGCGGCGTCGCGCTCCTCGGCGCGCACGCGTGTGGCCACGTGATCGAGCCTGCCGATGCGCGCCAGGTGGGACGCCTGGGATTTGGCCAGCGCAAGGTCCAGGGGCCGCGCGTCGGACGGGGCATAGCTCCGGGAAGCGTCCCGACGCTCCAGGAGGCCCACGGAGTTGCCCGTGAAGGGCGAGGGCGCGGTCTGGGCAAAGCGCCGTCCGGCGTTCCCGAAGGGATCTTCCGCCAGAAAGGCCGTGCCTCGGTTCTGCTGGATCGCCACGTAGCGTTCCACGTCCTCGCAGCGAAAGATGAAGGTTTCCAGGCGCGTATCGGGTGATTCGGCGGTTTTCGCGCCCCGATTGGCCTCGCGGAAAGGGTTTCCCGCGCCCGTGCGCGTGCGCACCACCAGATCGGCGGAGCCCTCGAGCGAGAGCACGGCGAAGTCGCCCTCCCGCGTGGTGAAGGCCTCCGACAGCGCGTGGCCGGTGGTTTCAAGCAGCTCCCGCACGGCGTCGCGGAAACGCTCCGGCCCGGTGGCGATCACCACGGCCTCCAGGCCTGCCGTCAAGCCGAGTAGTCCGGCCTTCTCGCGGTCCGCGCGGACCTGTTCCACGGCCGCCAGGAGCGCTGCGTCGTTCTGATCGGGGAGAGCGGTCATCGATTCCTCCATCACAAGGCTTGCGACGGATTGTAACCGATCGCGGCGGCTTGTCCAGAGCCCGCGCGCGAAGACCCGCCCCCGTTGAACGCCGGGGGCCGTAACGCTCCCGCAATGTGACGGCGGCGAGCATTCAACGCAGGACAAGCGCCATGGGACCGGACCGTTCCGCAACGGGATTCCTTTCGGCGCTTGCCGACCGGACCTTTTGTCCTCGGGGCGACGTTTGCGCCCAGCGCGCGGAACGCGAGAGCCGAACAATTCGATGGAATTCAAGCAATGCCTAGAAATCCACCAATGACTCCTGGATAAAGAATCATCGCCCAACCACTCACGCCCGTTCTTTCCCCTTGTAAACGGAACGCATTGATTGTAGGAACCAGACGTATTTCAAAGTGAGGATGTTGCCGTGATTCCATCAGCATTGCATCATGCGCCGCGCACACCTCTCCCCCAAGCGGAACGGGTTACCCCGAAGGCAGCTGTTCAGGCCTTCAGGGTCGTGCTGTCCGTGCTCTTCGCCCTGTTGGTCTCGGGCTGCGCGGGCGAGAGCGTCTCCGTCTACGTCACTCCGGGCGCCAACCTGCGCACCAAACGCACGGTGGCCATCATGCCCCTTGCCAACCTGACCACGCACCCCAGTGCCGGGCAGATCATCGGAGATCTGCTCTACACCGAACTGCGCACGGTGCAGTCGTTCCGCCTTCTGGAAAACACGGAAGTGTGGAACCGCATGGCCGGCAAGGACCAGGACATCGAGGACGCCGCGCTCACCCAGCGCGCGCGCCAGCTGGGACAGGACCTCCTCGTGGACGCCGTGCTTTTCGGCGCAGTCACGGAGTACCGCTACAAGCGCGGCCTCGACGAGGAGCCCGCCGTGGGCATCACCCTGCGCCTGATGGACGTCGCCTCGGGCCAGGTGCTCTGGGTGGCGACCGTCTCGCGAGTGGGCGGCTGCGACCTCTTCTGCAAAGACTCCCTGAGCCGTTCGGCCCAGACCATCTGCCGCCAGATGGCCGCGGACATCGAGACGGCCATCCGCAAGGAGCCGGCGGCCGCGCCGCAGGCAAAGGAAACCGCCGCGCCCAGGCCGCAACCTTCGGGTTCCACCCCCATCAACGGCGGACCCGGCGCGAGCGTCGCCGGGAAGCCCATCGCCAACTGACGCCCGCGCCATGCCCGCCCGCGTTCTGACGCTCCTCGCCCTTCTGCTGGCGCTCGTCGCCGTCGGACAGGCGCACGCCGCCGAGCCCCTTACCCCGCCCGTGCGCTCCTGGGCCTGCTACTACGGCGCGAAGCCCGTGGCCGCGCTGACGCGCTTCGACCTGCTGGCCCTGGAAAGCTCCAACCTGCCCGCGCCCGCCAAGCGCAAGGGCCGCCCCCTGAGCCTGGGCTACGCCAGCCTGGGCGAGGTGGACATGGACGGCCGCTTCTGGGGCGACGTGCAGGACAAGCCCTTCGTGCTGGGCAAGAACAACTCCTGGAACTCCCGCTTCGTGGACATCCGCGACCCCGCCTGGCGCGCCTTCGTGCTGGAGCGCATCCTCCCCCCCATCCTGGAGCGCGGCTACGACGGCTTCTTCCTGGACACCCTGGACTCCAGCATCCACCTGGAACAGACCGACCCCGAACGCCACGCGGGCATGATCGACGCGGCCGTGGAATTCGTGCGCGAAATCCGCCGCAGGCACCCGGGCGTGCTCCTGTGCGTCAACCGCGCCGCGCCCATCCTGGAGCGCCTCGCCCCGGAGATCGACTTCGCCCTGCTGGAGTGCCTCTTTTCCGACTTCGATTTCGAGACCAGGAAATACCGAGCCACCAGCGCCTCCGACCGCGAACAGCTCCTGGGGGCGGCCCGGGCCGCCAAGCGGATCAACCAGCGCCTGACGCTCCTGAGCCTCGACTACGCCGACCCCAAGGACGCCAAGCGCATCGACGAAGCCATCGCCCACGCGAGAAAAAACGGACTGGTGCCGTATGTCGCCACGGTCGCCCTGGACAAAGTCTCCACGCGCACGCTGCGCCGCTAGCCTGGCCGCCGTCCTGGCGGTTCTGGTCTGGCTCGCACCCGGCGCGGCGCGGCAAGCCTCCGCCGCGCAGGAGGAGGGCTGGTCGCGCCCGGTGGACCGCAAGGCGCTCATCCTCTACAACAGCGCCACGGGCCAATCCATCGTGAACACGGTGGCCTTCCACGGTTTCCAGACCGTGCTCAACTACTTCGGCCTCGTGGCCCAGGCCGCCGACGTGGCCGCGCGCCCCCTGCCCGACGACGCGGCAATGGAAGGCGTGCGCGCCATCATCGTCTCGCTCAACTCCTCGGAGGTGTTCGAGTCCCACGTTTACCACGAATGGCTCCACCATCAGATGGACCTGGGCCGCAAGCTCATCGTGCTGGGGCCGCTGGGCTCGGGCGAATCCTCCGAGGACCCCGAACGAAACGCCCGCTACATGGCACTTTTCGAGCGTCTGGGCGTCTCCCACCAGGCAGGCCGCCTGCGCGACGCCAGCCGCCTGCGCTTCGACCACCTCGATCCCGAAATGACCGGCTACGAGCGCCGCTACCCCCCCAATCCCCCGCATTACGAGCGCCTCGTGCCGCTGCGGCCCGACGTGAAGGTCCACGTGTCCGTCAAGGTGAACGGCCCCGAGCCGAACCCCAGTCCCGTGGTGTTCACTTCCGCCGCCGGCGGCCTCATTCTGGGCGACGACTTCGCCTACTGGATCGACCCCCTTTCCTACCAGCAGAAGTGGCACATCAACCCTTTCCTCTTCCTATCCAAGGCCCTGGACCTTCCGCTTCTCCCCGCGCCGGACCCCACCACCCTCAACGGCAGGCGCGTGGCCTTCTCCCACGTGGACGCCGACGGCTTCTCGGGCACAAACCAGTTGGACCGCACAAAAACCTGCGCGGACATCCTCTACGAGCACGTGCTCTCCAAGGTGGATTTCCCAGTCTCCTATTCCGTCATCGAGGCAGAGATCTCCCCCGACTACTTCGGCAACGAAAAGCTCATGGACACGGCCCGCGACATCATGGCCCTGCCCAACGTGGAGCCCGCCTCCCACACCTTCTCCCATCCCTTCTTCTGGAATTCCGCCAGCAAGGACAAGAGCCGCTACGACGACCGCTTCGCCTTCGACATCTCCGGCTACACCTTCGACGCCGAGCGCGAAATCCTGGGTTCCGTCGACTTCATCAACGACAACCTCGTGCCCGAGGGCAAACGCTGCCGCCTCCTCTTCTGGAGCGGCGCATGCGACCCGCTCCCGGAGCACCAGGCCCTCGTCCAGGAGAACGGCCTGCTGGCCATCAACGGCGGCGACACCCTCTGGGATGCGGCCCACGACTCGCTCTTCGGCGTAAGCCCCCTGCACCGCCCCATGGGAGGCAACCTCCACCAGATCCACATCGGGCAGGCCAACGACAACATCCTCACCAACCTCTGGCGCGGCCCCTACAACGGCTACCGCAACATCATCGAGACCTTCAGGCGCACCGGCTCGCCCCGTCGGCTCAAGCCCATCGACATCTACTACCACACCTTCTCGGCCGAGAAGCTGGCGGGCCTGAACGCCCTCAAGGACGTCTACGCCTGGGTCGCCGCGCAACCGGTAGCCCCCGTGTTCACCAGTGCTTATATTCAGTCCATGCACGATTGGATCGCCACCCGCATGACGCAACTCGGGCCCGACGCATTCGCCGTGGAAAACTACGGCAAGAGCCTCACCCTGCGCCTTCCCCAGGACGGCCCCCTGCCGCTCCTCGCCCGCTGCGAGAACGTCCTGGGCTTCGACAGGCAGCCCGAGGGGCTCTACGTTCACCTCGCCCCCGGAAAAACGCGCGCCGTGCTGGCCCTGGCCCCCCGGGGCGAGAAGCCCGCCCAGCCCCCGCACCTGCGCGTCGCCTCGGGCTACGTGCGCGATTTCGTCGTCTCCGAGCGCCTGCTCTCCTGCACCACCGAATTCTTCACCCGCAACGGCAAGCTCTCCCTGGCCGGGCTCAAGCCCGGAGCCATGCACTGGGCCTCCGGCGCGGCCCTGAACGGGCGCACCGTGGGCCGCGTGGCCGACGACGAGGGCGTGATCTCCTTTGAAGGCCTCGCCTCCGGCTCCCTGGAGGTGCGCCTGCAATGATCCTCAGCCCCTGGAAGCGTCTGCTCTACCTCGCGGGCCTCGTGGGAGTGCTCTATTTCCTGTTCCCGACCAACACGGAAATGGTGCTGCTCAACCTCGAAAGCGACGACCCCATCAAGGGCAAGCGCTACCTGGAGGCCACCCTGGAGCAGAACCCGGGGGACTTCGACCTGCTGGTCCTCTCTGCCGAACTCCACTGGGCGCACGACCAGGTGGAACCCGCCCTGGAGGACCTGCGCCGCGCCCTTGGCATCAAGCCGCGCAACCTCCGCGCGCTCCTGCTCTACGCAACCTATGTGGAGTGGGCGCAGCACATGGACAAGGCCTTCGACGCCTGGGAACGCGTGGTGGAACGCGAACCGAAGCGCGAGGACGTGCTCCTCAAGCTGGCAGGCCTGGCCGCCATCATGGACCGGACCGAACAGGCCGGACACTACGCAGCCAAATGGCTCAAATCGCAAAAAAAACTACCCAGGGAACTGGAAGCGAACCCCTTCTTCGCCGCCGTCCAGCCCCAGCTCGCCAAGCTGGCGGACTCCATGCTGGAGGGCGAACCCACCGACCTCGACAACGCCGTGACGTACGAGCTGGCCTCCGGCTTCGCCCAGGCGCGCGCCGCACTGGCCGACGACGTGCAGGACCTCTCGCCTTTCGCAACCAGGATGCTGGGTTCCCTGCTCCGCGCGGGCAGGATCACCCAGGCCGTGGACCTCGCCGTGGCGCTGGACGCCAAGGGCGAGGGCATCGGCTACCGCAAGGACATCTTCGACATGCTCGCCCTGGCAGGCATGTCCGACCACGCGGACGAGGCCATGGTGCGCATGATCCAGACCGCTCCCGGACAGGAGCAGAGCCTGGTGGCCCTCCTGAACATGGGCGCGGAGCAGGGCCTGAGCCTGGCCAAGACCGCCGCGCTCGAGCGCCTCACCGCCATCAACCCCCGCGAGGAACGCTACCGGGCCATGCTCATCGCCCAGTATGTGGACTCGGGCAACTACGACCGCATCGCCGAACTCATGGACCGGCTGGCCTGGTTCACGGGCGAAGGCCTGCGCTACGTCAAGCAGGTGGTTTCCGCAGCCTTCGTCAGCGGCGACGAGCCCTTCATGGCCCGCGTGGCCAGCGAGTCCGACAAGGTGAACATCCGCGACGCCGAACTGCTCACCGCCAAGACGCGCCTCTCCCTGGCCCTCAAGGATTTCCGCAAGGCCGCCGAACTGACGCAGATCCTCAAGGACATGCCCCCGGCCGAATCCACCGCCGCCCTCAAGGCCATCCTGGAAAGCGACAAGGACTACGACCCCGAAGCCATGGGACAGGCCCTGGCCATGGCCCTGGACATCTCCCCCAAGGACGTGGAGCTGTTGCGCGCCTCCGTGACCAACGACGCAGCCCGCGGCCGCACCGACACCGCCTACTCCATGGCCAGGCGCTGCCTGCTGCTCACACAGGAGCGCCAGGACTTCGAACGCCTGGCCGCCATCGCCCGCGAAACGGAAAAACCCTTCGAATCCATGGAAGAGGTCGCCCGCCTCGGTCAGACCCTCCTGGGCGCGGACCCCAAGACCCAGCGCCTCGTGGCCGACGTCTATCTGGAGATGGACAAGCCCGTGGAGGCCTATACCGTCCTGCGCGACCTCGCCCTGGCCAGCGCCGAGGCCGCCGACGTGGCCCGCATGCTGGAACTGGCCCAATACACCGGCCGCACCCAGGACCAGCGAGAAGCCCTGGGGCTGGCCAAGTCCCTCCGGCCGGACGACCCGGGCATCGTGCGCCAACTGGCCGCACTGGCCATGCTCGACTCCGACCTCGCCATGGCCGAGGTCGCCTACCAGGAACTCCTGCGCCACGACCCGGCAGACCAGGACGCCCTCAAACACCTGGTGGACATCTACTCCTGGAGCAACAGGCCGGCTCAGGCCGAGGCATCCCTCAAGCAGCTCATCCGCCTGGACCCGCGCAACCCCCAACTCCAGCGCCAGCTGGCCGACATCTACTCCTGGACCAACAAGCCCAATCAGGCCGTGGAGGTGCTCGAAGCGCTCCGGGCCAAGGGCATGGCCTCCCGGCAGGAACTCCTGCGCCTGGCCGAGGCCAAGGAGTGGGCCGGACAGGGGCTCGCCGCGCTGGAGATCGTCCAGGAACTCCTGGCCAAAAGCCCCTCCGACCCCGAACTGTTGCGCCTGGGCGTGCAGTACGCCCTCTGGCACGGAAAGCCCCGCCTGGCCGCCGAACTCTCCCAACGGCAGGCAGCCCTGCCGGGCGGCGAGAAATTCCTCGCCCAGACGGGCAATTGCTGGCTGGGAGCCGGAGAGCCCGCCAAGGCCCTGCCCTGGATCCTCAAGGCCCGCGACCGCAACCCGGCCGATCCGGCCGTGAAGCGCCTCCTGCTCCAGGCATACCTCGGCCTGGGCAAGCACAAGGAGGTGCTCGCCCTGGCGCGGGACCTGGAAGCGCAAGGCGCCCTGAGCCCCGAGGAGGTCCTCTCCGTGGCCACGGCCTACGCCGGGCTCGGACAGTGGCGCATGGTCCTTGAAAAGCTCGACCCCCTGGTGAAGGCCCGCACCCTGGACGAGGAGGGCGAACTGATCCTGGCCCAGGCCCTGGACAAGACCGGGGCGAAACAGGAGGCCGGAAAGCTCATCGACCACCTTGCGCGCAAGCACGCGGGCAACGCCCCCATGCTCGTGCGCGTGGGCGAGATCGCCCTTGCGGGGGCGCGTCTGGAGACCGCGGAGGCCATCTACCAGCAGGCCCTGGCCGCCCAGCCCCAGAATCCCGTGGCCATGCGCGGCATGGCCACGGTGCTCTCCGAGTTGGGACGCCGGCAGAAGGCTCTCCAGATGCTCACGGCCCACAACACCATCAACCCCAACGATTCGGACTCCCGCATGCAGGCGGGGGAACTCCAGGCCTCGCTCGGCAACGAAGCAAAGGCCCGCAAGGAATACAAGAAGGCTCTGCGGCTTTTGAACCAGCCAACAGGGAAGCTCAACTGACATGAACACACGCACCGCGACCCACGGCGTCAAGGCCCTTGCCGCGTGCTTAGTAGCCGCCTGCCTCTCGCTCGGCACGGCGCTCCCCGTCCGGGCTCAGGTGGGCGCGGGCATCAAGGACCCGGGGGATCGCGTCCCCTCGGCCTTCGTGCCCACGCTGCCCCAGTACGCCAAGCCCAAACCCCAGGAAGGCCCCCTCGACGTCCCGCCGGACGCCCCCGAGAGACAGCACGTGCTCACCAAGGCGCGCATCCTGAGCCGCCTGGGACGAAACGGCGAGGCCCAGAAGCTCTACATGGACCTGGCCAGGCAGTTCCCCGGCGACAGGGAAATCATCGCAGACTTCGCCGAACTGCTCCTGGACAACAACGATCCCTCCACGGCCATGTGCTGGCTGGAACGCGCCAAATCGCCGGACCTGCGCATCCAGCGCCTCCAGGCCAGGGCCTATTCCCAGGGCGGCCAGCCCGCAAAGGCCGTGTTCCTGCTCAACAAACTGGCCCAGGAAAACCCCAAGGACGCCTCCATCCAGGTCGACCTGGCCAGCGCACACGCCGACATGGGCGACCCCGTCATGGCCGCCTCGGCGGCGGGCGTGGCCGTGAGCATCGACCCCAACAACGACAGCTACCGCCGCTTCGCCGACGAACTGCGCGGCCGCGTGGCGCCGCGCGCAGAAGCCTTCTACCAGTATTACAACCAGGCCGGACAGACCACCATCAACAGCGCAGGGCTCACCGGCAGGACGCCCCTTTTCGGCAGGCTCAACCTGGGCGTGCGCGCCGAGCACATTTACGTCTCCAAGCTCGGCCAGGGCAGCGCCATCCAGCCCATCTTCGGCGCCCAGACCAACAGCCAGGACATCACCACCACCACGGTGGACCCGGATACCGGCGAAAGCGTCACCACCACCGAAACCATCACCACCCAGAGCGACGTCCTGACGGGGGTGACGGTGCAAGGCGGCCGCCAGGCCATCAACCAGGGCATCGACGCGGTGCGCACCTCGCTCATCTGGCTGGGGCCCTACGAGATGGAGATCGAGGCCGGCGTCAGCGCATTCCAGGGCGCGTCCGGCATGGTGGGCCAATTCGGGGCCTTCCGGATCAATCCCTTCCGGGGCGCGCGCCTGGCCTTCGAGATCGCCCACAACAACCCCTGGTACGACCCCGCCGAGGCCGCCGCCCGCTCCGGCGCGTACGACCTGGCGCGCTTCACCTTCAACTACATCCACAAGGAAAAGACCGGCGTCACCCTGGACGCCCAGGCCAACCACTACACCATCGACAACGGCACGCCCTACGCCAGGCGTTTCGGCTTCACGGCGGCGCTCTCGCGCAAGCTCGTCAACGTGCCGGAGCTCTGGATCTCCTACTCGTTCTCCCCGGCCGTGCTCCAGTACCTCCAGCCCGCCGTGCGCACCTACTCCACCACGGATTTCACCACCGTCACCTCCGGGCGGCCCATCTCCCTGGCCACCAACGAGGCCATCCACCAGCTGGCCCTCAACGCCTCCTGGCAGGCCTCCCGCTGGCTGCAACTGGGCTTCTACGGCGGCGGCGGCGTCGATCTCTACCGCACCTATCCGTTCGTGTTCGCCTCGCCCTCCATCCTGGTGAAACCCTGGGACTTCCTGGAGTGGGAATCGCGCGCCGAATACCGCAACGAAACGCGCTTCGTCCACGACGGCGGCGAGAGCCTGCTCATCTATTCCGCGCTGCGGGCGAGGCTCTGAGACCATCCATGAGAGCCAGCATCGCGCCCACGCGGGCCTTCGAATCCGCCTTCAAGCAGTCCTTCGTCCTGGAGACCTTCCTGGGCCTGGGCCTGCTGGCCGCCGTCAACGTCTTCTGGTTCCGGGAAGCGCCCGCCTTCAGCACCTTCTCGCCGCACCCCTATTTCATCGTGGTGCTGCCCATCGCAGCCCGCTACGGCTTCCGGGCGGGGGTGTTCGCGGCCATGCTGGCCACGGCCTTCTACCTGGTCTTTCTGCTGCCCACCCGGCCGGACATCTCCCCCATCGACCTGCGCTCCTGGGAGTACTGGGGCCCTCCCCTGCTCTTCATGGCGGCGGGCGTGGTCCTGGGCGAAATCCGCGAGAGCGCCAACCGCGAGACCAACCTCCTGCGCCTGGAACGCGACGACCTGAGCCGCGAACTCACACACCTCACCAAGCAGTACCAGGCCCTGAGCATGGCCAAGGAAGCCATGGACCTCTCCGTGATCACCCAGGAGCAGACCCTCTCGCTGCTCTACGAATCCTCCCAGGGGCTGCGCACCCTTGCCGAAGGGGAGGTCTACCCCGCCGTGCTCGAACTGCTGGCGCGCTACGCCGGGGCCGACGCGGGGGCCATCTATCTCCTGGACGGCGGCGAGCTCCGCCTCAAATCGGCCCTGGGCGAGGTGGAAAACCGCCCCGAAACGCTCCCGCCGGACAAGGGGCTGGCCGAAATGGTCCTGGACCGCAAACGCGCCGTCACCCTCAACGCCTGCACCGCGCCCGAGCAGGCCTGCGGCCACCTGCTGGCCGCCGCGCCGCTGCTTACCGGGTCCAACCAGGCCATGGGCATCCTGGCCATCGAAAGCATCCCCTTCCACAAGCTCACGCCCCAGGCCATCCGCGTGCTTTCGCTCCTGGCCGACTGGTGCTCCTCCAGCGTGCTCAACGCCAGAACCTACCTGGACACCAAGAACCAGCTCATCGCAGACGACGTGACCAAGGCCTACACCTTCCAGTTCTTCCTGGAACGCGTGGAGGAGGAATACTCCCGCGCACGGCGCTACAAACTGCCGCTTTCCATGCTGCTCCTGCGCATCGAGGGATGGGAACACATCCCCGACTCGCGCCGCCTGGAAGGGCTTGCCCTTGTCTGCCAGGTGGTGCGCGGCATCATCCGCAAGATCGACCTGCTCTTCCGCCACGAGCGCCCGGACCAGCTCATCCTGCTGCTCCCCTGCACGCCCGGGGAAGGGGCCACCGTGGTGGCCCGCAAGTTCTCGGAGCAGCTTTCGGCCTTCCACTACGAGACCGTGCCCGGCTCCCCCGAAACCCTGCGCGTGACCATCGCCATGACCCAGGCCGGCGACGCCCACGACTCCGGCATCTCCATGCTGCGCCAGACCCAGAGTGAACTCGATGGACGCGGTTGATTCCCGCCATATCAAGCGCGGCAGCATCGCCGCCCTGCGCATCCTCCTGCCCGCGCTCCCCTTCGAACTGGCCACGGCCGTGATGGGGACATTCTGGCTCACCGGGAGTTCGGAGCTCATGGCCGTCGGGGCGCTCATCTCCCACCTGTTCGCCCCGGCCGCCGTCTGGTCCTTCACGCCCACACGCCGCGAGGACGCAGACCCGCACCAGAAGGCCCGCATCGAAGCCGACCGGCACATCCACGCCCTCACGGCGGTGGTGGTGCTCTTCTTCCCGGTGCTTGGGCTCGCTGGCATGGGCTACGCGCTGGCAGCCCAGCAGGCCTCCCACCGCCAGGGGCTGGTGGAAGTGCTCGGCTCCGAGATGAAGCGGGCCGCCAAGGTCCTCGGCGTGGAGCGCGTGGAGGACGTGGACTCCTTTCTTCTGGAAGAGTCCAGCGTGGAGCCCATCCTGGAGATCCTCAAGGGCGGCGACGTGGGCCTCAAGCGCGGCGCGGTAAGCCTGTTGGGCAAGATCGGCGGCCGCGAGGCCGTGGCGCTGCTCAAGGAGTCGCTCTCGGACCCAAGCCCCGAGGTGCGCTTCTACGCCCACGCCACCCTGGCCAAGCTCGACGACTCCTACACCCAGGCCATCAAGGCGGACGAACGCGAAGCCGCCTCGGGCGACGCCAAGGCCCTGGCCGCCCTGGGCGACGCCTTCGTGCGCTACGCCGAGTCCGGCCTCGTGGAGGACGTGGTGCGACGCCAGCTCCTGGAGCGCGCCACCGACGCCTACGAGAAGGCCCTCGCCTCCGACCCGGGCGAAGGCAAGCTCCACGTGACCCTGGGCTACCTTCTGCTCTCCCGGGGACTTGCGGCCAAGGCCCGCGCCGTGTTCCTGGCGACCCCCGAAGGCCCTTCGCACGTTGAGGCCCTGCTGGGCCTGTGCGAAATCGCCTTCGAAACACGCGACTACAAGGCCCTCCACAATTTGCGCCTTGACCTGGCCGCCGTGGACTTCCAGAGCGCCGACCCCCGCAAGCTGGTCATGTTCCAGTTCTGGACCCAGACCGGAGACATGGCATGAGCGTCCCCCCGGCGGATGTGTGCCTCCTGCTGGAGGGCACCTACCCCTATGTGGCAGGAGGCGTCTCCGGCTGGGTGCACAACCTCATCAAAGCCCTGCCGGACTTCACCTTCTCGGCCGTGTGCATCCTCCCCGACTCCAGCAAGGAATGGCCGCTCAAGTACGATCCGCCCGAGAACTTCATCGGCCACGACGTGATCTATCTGCACGACCGCACGCCCATCAAACGCTCCTACCTGATGCCGCGCATCCGCGGCGAGATGGACGCCCGCCTGCGCGCGTTCCATCAGAGCGTCCACGAAAGGCATCCCGAGCTGGTGCGCGAACTCTTCCTGCGGCTCATGCGCTCCACCGCCCAGGGCACGAACCCCAGCGTGCACGAATACATCCACGGCAAGGCCGCCTGGAAGCTCGTGGTGGAGCGTTACCAGGAGTACGCCCCCGAGGCCTCCTTCCTGGACTATTTCTGGACCTACCGCTTCACCCACCTGCCTCTGTTCAAACTCCTGGAATACCGGCTGCCCGAGGCCAAGGCCTACCACACCGTCTGCACCGGCTATGCGGGGTTCCTGGGCATGATGGCCAGG
>NZ_JBZVFJ010000049.1:0-24892 GCF_058402725.1 Fundidesulfovibrio sp.
GGGTGTTGGCTTCCTTGTTCTTGCCGATCCAGGAGACGTGCTCGCGGATGTTGGCCATCTCGAACATGTAGGGATTCAGGCCCGCGCGGGCCACGGTGCGCATGAAGGTGGGGCCGTGCATGCGCGGCGTGCAGGAGGCCACCACCGCGCCGTCGAGCCCCTTCTCCTGGATGGCCTTGACGATGCCTTCCTGGCCCGGCTCCGAGCAGGCGTACATGGTGTCCGAAGCGAAGGCCACGTCGGGCATGGCCTTGGCGGCCTCGGCCACTTTCGCCACGTCCACGGTGCCCGCGATGTTGGACCCGCAATGGCAGACGAAGACTCCGATTTTCATGCGCGCACCCCCACGGCAGCGAGCGCGTCGCGCGGGCTCACGGCCAGCTTGTCCAGGCCCAGGGCCTTGGGCTCCAGCCCCAGGGCCAGGCCCAGGAGCTGGGTGTAGTAGAACACCGGGATGCGGTGTCCGGTCTTGTTGGCGGCGTTGATCTGGTCCTGCCGGAGGTCCAGGTTCATCTGGCACAGGGGGCAGGCGGTGACGAAGGCGTCGGCCCCGCAGGCGGCGGCCGCGTCCAGGAGCCTACCCGAGAGGCGCTCTACGATGTCCTGGCGGGCCACGCCGTAGGAGGCCCCGCAGCACTCCACCTTGAGGGGGAAGGGCACGGCGGTGGCCCCGATGGCCTCCATGAGGCGGTCCATGGCCACGGGGTGCTCGTGGTCGTCGAACGCCATCACCTCGGGCGGGCGGTTCATGATGCAGCCGTAGTAGGGCGCGAGCTTGAGCCCTTCCAGGCGCTTGAACACCCTGGGGTAGAGGGCGTCCGGCCCCACGTCCTCGAAGAGAACCTGGAGGACGCTCTTCACGGGGGGGATGTGGCGCAGGGGCTTGTCCAGGAGCTTGTTCACGCGGGCGGCGAAGTCCTTGTCGGCCATGCGCCTGGCGCTGGTCTTGAGGTTGGAGAGGCAGCTGGGGCAGGGGGTGATCACCCCCTGCGCGCCCTCCACCTGGGCGGCCTGGGCGAGGTTGCGGCCGGAGAGGGCGGCGGAGAGGTGGTGGTCCACGGTGTGGGCCGGGGAGGAGCCGCAGCAGTTCCAGTCGGGGATGTCCACCAGTTCGATGTCCAGGGCGGCGCACACGGCGCGGGTGGAGGTGTCGTATTCCACGGACGTGCCCTGGCCGGAGCAGCCGGGGTAGTAGGCGTAGCGGATCTTTCCGGTCATTTGCCGCACTCCTGCCGGTAGCGCTCGAAGATGGCCGCGATGGCTCCGGGGTTCTTCACCTTGTGGGGGACGGGGGAAAGCTTGCCCCTGGGGACCAGCTTGGGGGCCAGGTCCGCGCCGGTCCAGAAGCGGCCGGTCTTGAGGGCGTAGCGCACCATGAGGCCCATCTCGAAGGCGCGGCCGTTCTTCTCGACGGATTCGAGGAAGCTGTCCACGAAGGCCTTCACGGCGAACTCGGTGTCGTGGCCCTCGCGCCTGGCCATGTGGCGCAGGGTGTCCATGACGTGGGCCACGTCGATCTTGTTGGGGCAGCGCGTGGTGCACGACTGGCACGACGCGCACAGCCAGATGGAACGGCAGGTGAGCACCTGTTCCTTCTGCCCCGCCTGGACCAGACGCATGATCTGGCTCACCGGGATGTCGTAGGCGAAGGTGAAGGGGCATCCGGCCGTGCAGTTGCCGCACTGGTAGCAGCGCGCCAGGTCCTGCCCGGATTCCTTGCGGACGTGGGCCTTGAAGCCCTCGTCTTGGGACTCGCTCAGACGGATCACGTTCATGGATTGACCAGCCTTGGTTGGCGGATGGACGCACTGCCCGGTCCGGGACGGGGGGACCCGCTCGGCTCCCGGCCGCCTGGGCGGCGCGGGGGCTCCGGTGGGGCTTGGAAGCGCACCGCCTCGTTACGGGATCGGGAACGGCCCCTCGGAAGCGCCTGGCGCGGACCGAAGGTCCTGGGCTGCGGACCACCCGCGCCCAACACCGTCGCACTCGCCCGCTCGCATTGGAATCCGAGCCAGGCGGTCCGGAGAGGACGTTCCCGATCCCCTTGAGGCTACGCGAGCAGCCGCTTCGCGATTTCCTTGGCGGCGCGCCGCCCGGCGCCCATGGCCGAGATGACCGTGGCCGCGCCGGTGACGATGTCGCCGCCCGCGAAGACGTTGGGTATCGAGGTCTCGCCCGTCTCCTCGTCGACGGTGATGTATCCCCACTTGTTCAGGGCGAGTCCCGGGGTGGTCTGGGCCATGAGGGGGTTCGAGCCCGTGCCCACCGCGATGATCGCCATGTCGCAGGGGATGTCGCAGAATTCTCCCTCGCAGGCAATGGGGGAACAGCGGCCCGAATCGTCGGGCTCGCCCAGGCGCATCTTCTGCACGGTGATGGACTTGAGCCAGCCCTTCTCGTCGGCCTCGAAGGTGACAGGGGCGTTGAGGCACATGAGTTCGATGCCCTCCTCCTTGGCGTGGTGGAGTTCCTCCAGGCGGGCGGGCATTTCGTTCTCGGTGCGGCGGTAGACGATCATCACGCGTTCCGCGCCCAGGCGCTTGGCCGTGCGCGCGGCGTCCATGGCCACGTTGCCCGCGCCGAACACGGCCACGTTGCGGCCGGTGTAGGCGGGGGTGTCGTGGGTGGGGAAGTCGTAGGCGCGGCCCAGGTTCACGCGGGTGAGGTATTCGTTGGCCGAGAACACGCCGATGAAGTTCTCGCCCGGCACGCGCAGGAAGCGGGGCAGGCCCGCGCCCACGCCGATGAACACGGCGTTGAAGCCCTGCTCGAAGAGGTCGGGCACGGTGACGGTCTTGCCGCCCACCCAGTTGGTGTGGAACTCCACGCCCTGGGCGCGCATGGCGTCGATCTCCTTGCGCACGATGGCCTTGGGCAGGCGGAACTCGGGGATGCCGTAGACGAGCACGCCGCCCACCTCGTGCAGGGCCTCGAACACGTGCACCTTGACGCCCAGGGCCGAGAGGTAGCCCGCCACCGTGAGGCTGGCCGGGCCGGCCCCGATGCAGGCCACCTTGAGGCCCTCGCGCTCCATGGTGCAGGCGTGCGCGCCGGTGAGCTGCTCGCAGGCGTCGGAGGCCATGAAGGTGTCGGCCACGTAGCGCTCCAGGCGGCCGATGGCCACGGGCTCGCCCTTCTTGCCCAGGATGCAGGAGCCCTCGCACTGGGTCTCCTGGGGGCAGACGCGGCCGCACACGGCGGGCAGGGAGTTGGTGTCGCGGATGACCTTGTAGGAGCCCTCCAGGTCGCCCTCGGCCAGCTTCTTGATGAAGCCCGGGATGTTGATCTCCACGGGGCAGCCCTTCACGCAGAGGGGCTTCTTGCACTGGATGCAGCGCGCGGCCTCCTTAGCGGCCAGTTCGGCGGTGTAGCCCAGAGCCACCTCGGTGAAGTTCTTCACGCGGTCGGAGGCGGGCTGCTCCGGCATGGGCGTGCGGGGGGTCTTGGCCTTCTTGGAGCTATTTGGAGCAGTTGCAGACATGGCCACTCCTGAATTTCTCGTAGGAAATCTGTTCCATGGTCTTGAAGGCCGAGAGGCGGCTGGAGAGCTCCTTGAAGTCCACCAGTTGGCCGTCGAACTCGGGGCCGTCCACGCAGGCGAACTGGGTCTTGCCGCCCACGCTCACGCGGCAGGCGCCGCACATGCCGATGCCGTCCACCATGATGGAGTTGAGGCTCACCACGGTCTTCACGCCGAAGGGCTTGGTGGTGCGGGCCACGGCGGCCATCATGGGCACGGGGCCCACGGCCACCACCTCGGCCACGCTGGGGTCGGCCTTGAGGCGCTCCTCCAGGAGTTCCGTCACCAGGCCCTTGTGCCCGTACGAACCGTCGTCCGTGGACACGAGCACCTCGGGGCAGAACCGCTTGAGTTCGGCCTCGAACAGCAGGAGGTCCTTGTTGCGCGCGCCGATGATGGCGATCACGTGGTTGCCCACCGTGTGATGCCCCTTGGCGATGTGGTGCATGGCCGCGATGCCCGTGCCGCCGCCCACGCAGATCACCGGTCCGGCGTGTTTGTGGATGTCGGTGTCCTTGCCCAGGGGGCCGCACAGGTCGAGGATTTCGTCGCCTTCCTTGAGGGTTTCCAGGTGGGCGGTGGTCTTGCCCAGCACGAGGTAGACGATGGTGATGGTGCCGGCGTCCTTGTCGGTGTCCGCGATGGTGAGCGGGATGCGCTCGCCGTTTTCGCAGACGCGCAGGATCACGAAGTTTCCTGGCTTGGCCTTGGCCGCGATGTGAGGGGCGTCCAGCGTCAGCTCGCTGGTCTGCCCCGGGATGAGGCTGCGTTTCTTGAGGATCCTGCTTGGCATTGCACCCTCCGAGGGGGGGGTCTCAGGGTCTCCGGATCGCCGGGTCGGTTGGCCGGTCAATTCCTCCTGTTTTAGGCGGAATTAACGGCTCTCTCCACGCGCTTTCAGACGGCTCATCCCGTACGGGGGCTTTCGGCCCCGCGCTCCGGCTGCCTGCCATGACGGCCGTCAGGGTGGTTGGCGGCGCGGGGGGGCGTCCTCCCAAACGCTTCCCCCGCGCGCGCCGCGGAACGCTCAAACCCGGTCAGCCGTTCTCCGAAGACGTTATTGCCTGCCAGCCGGCCTCGGAGTCCATGGGCCCAAGCCTTCCCGGAACGGGGCGAGCGCTCGCCCGGTTGCGGGAAGACCGGTCCGCGCGCGGCGGACCGGCCCCCAGGGATCAAAACCTACCCGGCCAGAGCCTTCTCCAGGTCCGGGGTGGTGTAGAGTTCGCCGCCGTGGCAGTCGTTGATGACCAGCAGGGGGAACTTTTCCACGGTGAGTTCGCGGATGGCCTCGGGGCCGAGGTCTTCGTAGGCGATGACCTTGGCGGCCTTGATGGCCTGCGAGAGCAGGGCGCCCGCGCCGCCGGTGGCCCCGAAATAGGCCGACTTGGTGGCGTTCATGGCCTCGCGCACCTCGGGGGAGCGCCTGCCCTTGCCGATGGTGCCCTTGAGGCCCAGGCCGTGCAGGCGCGGGGCGTAGGTGTCCATGCGGTAGGAGGTGGTGGGCCCGGCCGAGCCGATGGGGCGTCCCGGAGGCGCGGGGCTGGGGCCCACGTAGTAGATGAGCGCGCCTTTGAGGTCGAAGGGCAGGGGGTCGCCCTTGTCCAGGGTGTCCGTCAGGCGTTTGTGGGCCGCGTCGCGGCCGGTGTAGATGGTGCCGGTGATGTACACCACGTCGCCGCTTCTGAGCTGCTCGATGTCGGCGTCGGTGAGCGGGGTGTTCAGGGTGTATTCGGCCATTAGAGCACCACCTCCTTGTGCCGCGCGGAGTGGCACTGGACGTTGACGGCCAGGGGCAGGCTGGCCAGGTGGCAGGGGGCCGTGGCGATCTTCACCGCCAGGCAGGTGGTCTTGCCGCCCAGGCCCATGGGGCCGATGTTGAGCTTGTTGATGGCCGCCAGGACTTCTTCCTCCAGCTTGGCCACTTCGGGATCGGGGTGGGTGTCGTCGATGTCGCGCAGGAGGGCCTTCTTGGAGTTGATGGCCGCCAGCTCGAAGTTGCCGCCGATGCCGATGCCCACCAGCACGGGGGGGCAGGGGTTGGGGCCGGCCTCGGCGACGCGCTTGATGATGAACTCGCGCAGGCCCTTCCATCCGGCTGCGGGGGGGAACATCATCACGCGGCTCATGTTCTCGGAGCCGCCGCCCTTGGCCATCATCCAGATCTTGAGCTTGTCGCCCGGGACGATGTCGAAGTGGATGATGGCGGGGCCGTTGTCGCCGGTGTTTTTGCGGGTGAAGGGGTCGCAGGAGGACTTGCGCAGGTAGCCCTCCTTGTAGCCCTTGACCATGCCGGCGTTGACGGCCTCGCGCAGGCCCATGCCCTCGACGCGCACGTCTTCGCCCATCTCCACGAAGAACACGGCGAGGCCGCAGTCCTGGCAGAGGGGGAGGCCGGTTTCTTTGGAAAGCTCGGCGTTCTCGATGAGCTGGCGGAAGATCTCCTTGGCCGCGGGGTTCTCCTCGGCGGCCTGCTGGGTCTTGAAGGCATGGAGCACGTCGGCTGGCAGCTCGCGGTTGGCCGCGATGCACATCTCGGCGACCTTGTCCACGATGGTCTGTGCAGGAATCGTTCGCATCGCATCTCCCTTTTCGGGGGGCCGGGGAGGGGGCTCTTGGCCTCCCTCCCCGTCCGGGGTTTAATCCCCTTCCGGAACGGGGGTGGTGTGTTCTCCCCCGCGTCCCCCTCGGTTCATGGCTTACGGGCGGGTTTCCCGTTGGCAGTGGTGAGACCCGCAGAAGCCGATTGACGCCAAGGTTAGAGCTTTACTTCCCGCTTCATGAAGCTGGGCAGCAGGTTGTTCACGGCGGCGAAGGCCATCTTCTGACGCAGCTTGCCCAGCACGTCCTGCAGGGGCAGGTACTTGGGGCAGACGTCCTGGCAGGCCAGCAGGCCCATGCAGCCGAAGATGCCTTCGTCGGTGCCGATGATGTCGAAGTATTCCTTCTCGGTGCGCTCGTCGCGGGGGTCCAGGATGAAGCGGGCCACGCGGTTCAATGCCGTGGCGCCCAGGAAGTCCTCACGCATGAGGGCCGTGCCGCAGGCGGCCACGCAGCAGCCGCACTCGATGCAGCGGTCGAGTTCGTAGATGGATTCGGCCACGGCGTTGTCCATGCGCTCCTCGGGGGCCGAGGGGTCGAAGACCTTCTTGGTGTGGCACCAGGACTCGATCTTCTTGTACATGGCGCGGAACCAGGTGCCGGTGTCCACGGAGAGGTCGCCCACCAGCTTGAAGACCGGCAGGGGCATGAGGGTGTTCTCCTCGGGCAGCTCCTTGGTCTTGGTGTGGCAGGCCAGGCCCGGGCGGCCGTTGACCACCATGGCGCACGCGCCGCAGATGCCCGCGCGGCAGCAGAAGTCGAACTGAAGCGAGGGGTCCTGCTCTTCGCGCAGGCGGTTGAGCACGATGAAGAGGGTCATGGACTCCGTTTCATCGATGGTGAAGCTCTGCATGTGCGGGACCGACTGGGGGTCCTGCGGGTTGTAACGGAAGATGTTGAACTTGAGCATTCTGGCCATTGTGTTCTCCTCGCTTCCTTAGGCCTTCGCGCCCTTGGGCGTGGCGACGGGGGGGGTGTCCATGGGAATGATCTTGCCGCCGCCGTAGCCGCGTTCGCCGGGCGGGATCTCGAAGACCGCGGTGGCGGGCTCGTAGGCCAGTGTGGGCAGATCGTCGGAGAGGTTGGCCCAGGTGGCCAGGGTGCGGTTGAGCCAGTCGCGGTCGTTGCGCTCGGGGAAGTCCTCGCGGGTGTGCGCGCCGCGCGATTCGGTGCGTTTGAGGGCGGCGTAGCACACGCACAGGGCCATCTTCACCTGGCCTTCGATCTTCAGGGCGGCGGAGAGCTCCTGGTTGGCGCCCAGGCCGCCCGAGCGCAGGCCCACCTTGCGGGCGCGCTGGAGGATGTCCGTGAGCTTGTCCACGCTTTCCTGGAGGTCCTTGCCGTTGCGGAAGATGCCCGCGCCCTTCATGATGGCGTCGAACATGGCGTTGCGCACGGCGTAGACGTTCTCGCGGCCGTTGGTTCCGTGGATGAGGGCCTTGATGCGGTCCTGCTGGCGGGAGAAGGCTTCGCGCATGCAGTCGGTCTTGAAGGCCGTGTCGGAGCCCTGGAGGAATTCCACCACCTTGCCGCCCACGTGCATGCCGGCCACGATGGTTTCGGCCAGGGAGTTGCCGCCCAGGCGGTTGAAGCCGTGCATGTCCCAGCAGCAGGCTTCGCCGGCGGAGAAGAGGCCCTTGAGGCCGTAGGCCGCGCCGTCGGAGTTGGTGCGCACGCCGCCCATGGAGTAGTGCTGGGTGGGGCGCACGGGGATGAGCTGGTGCACGGGGTCCACGCCCAGGAAGGATTCGCAGATCTCCTGCACTTCGCGCAGCTTGGTGGAGATGTGCTTCTCGCCCAGGTGGCGGATGTCCAGCCAGAGGTGGTCGCCGTAGGGGCTCTTGACGCCCAGGCCCTTGCGCATGTGCTCGGTCATGCGGCGGCTGACCACGTCGCGGGAGGCCAGTTCGGCCTTTTCGGGCTCGTAGTCGGGCATGAAGCGGTACTGGTTCACGTCGAGGAGCGTTCCGCCGTCGCCGCGGCAGCCCTCGGTGACCAGGATGTCCGTGGGCACGATGCCCGTGGGGTGGAACTGCACGGCCTCGGGGTTGCCGATGACGGCCTTGCCGGTGTCCAGGGCGATGATGTGGCCGCCGCCGTCGCAGATCACGGCGTTGGTGGACTCGCGGTAGATGCGTCCGTAGCCGCCGGTGGCGATCAGGGTGGCGCGGGCCAGGTAGGCGGAGAGCTCGCCGGTCTTGAGGCAGCGGACGATGGCGCCCATGCAGGTGTCGCCGTCGTGGATCAGGGCGATGGCCTCGGCCTTGTCGTGGACTTCGACGCCCATCTGGGCGGCGCGGTTGTCCAGGGTGTAGAGCACGGCGTGGCCGGTGCCGTCCGAGGTGTAGCAGGTGCGCCACTTGGCGGTGCCGCCGAAGCTGCGCGAGTGGATGAGGCCCTCGTTCTCGGGCTTCTCGAAGGCGGTGAAGGGCTTGCCGCCCTTGTAGTAGGTCTGCTCGCCGGGGACCACGCGGTTCCAGGGCACGCCCCAGAAGGCCATCTGGCGCATGGCGATGGGGGCGGTGTCGGCGAAGATGCGTGCGCATTCCTGGTCGGCGCCCCAGTCGGAGCCTTTCACGGTGTCGGCGAAGTGCACGTCGGGGGAGTCGCCCTCGCCCATGGCGGAGTTGCCCAGCGCCGCCTGCATGCCGCCCTGGGCGGCCGAGGAGTGGGAGCGCCTGGCGGGCACCAGGGAGAGGCAGATGACGGAGAAGCCGTTGTCGGCGGCCTCGATGGCCACGCGCTCGCCGGCGAGGCCGGCTCCGATGCACAACAGGTCGGTTTGGAAGATTTGCATGGCGTAGTCCTTATTTGATGGCGAGGAACCAGAAACGCAGCAGGGTGATGACGCCGATGGAGATCATGACGGCCGTGAGGAGGTTCTCCTTCTTCTTGAAGCCGAAGCGGCCCTTGGAGTCGATGATGCCCCACTTCATCATGATGCGGTAGAAGCCGATGCCCACATGCAGCTCCACCATGGGGAGCAGGAGCAGGTAGAAGAGCATCCACCAGCCGTTCTGGACGCGCGCCGCCGACTTCTGCGCCGTGATGGGCAGGTCGGTGAGGACCACCCACATGTGGATGGCGCCCATGATCAGGATGATCATGGCCGTCACGGCCTGCACCACCCACAGCCACGTGTCGGAGTGGCGCATGCGCTTGGCGTTGGCCAGCATGACGCCCTGCTCCTTGGAGGTGAAGGGGATCTTGCGGGCCGCCAGCACAAAGTGGCTCAGGAACACCAGGAAGATGACGGGGCCGCCCACCTGGGCCATGCCCGTGGATTCGAAGAAATGGCCGATGGCGTTCATGACGCCGGGGCCGATGATCACGCTGGAAACCAGGAACAGGTGCGCCCACATGAACAGGACCAGGCACGCGCCGGAGAGCATCTGGAGCCAGTCCAGATAGGCCGAGCACTTGCAGCTGACCACGGGCTTGTGGGTGGCGATGGACGGGATCGACATTTACATCCTCCAATCTTGGTTGTGCGTACCGAAGGGGCATTCGCCGCCGGGACGCCCGGCGTGCGGCACACCCCCGTTCCGGGAGGACGCGCCCCGGAGGGAGCGTCCGCCAACGCGCCGGAGCGGGGCGGTATGGAGAGCGCCTTGCCCGGAGGCGGGACGCGCGCGGCGTCCTCCCTGGCGGGGCGCACGCGCCCCGTGCAGGCCGGGGCGCGCGCTTGGCGCGGGGATGGGAACCGGACCCCGGGCGGACGCTTCCTCATCGCGGGCTTGGCCGGGCGTTGCTTCCGGCAGCCCCGGGGAGCGGGGTGCGTCCGCGGCCTGGGCCGCGAGGCGGACAGGGCCGGACACGCCAGGGGCCGCGCGCCGTGCGGCGCAGCGGGGCTTCTGGGGGTGTCCGGTCCATCCTGCCATGTGTGTCTACCGTTGTCCTTCCTGCCGTCCTGGAGGGAGCGGCGAGGTTTTCTAGCATGAAAGAGAACGCCCGCAATCAGGCAATTTGCATGCCAGGGGGCTGGTTTTCGCAGACAATTGCAAGAGATACCATGATTCCGGGTTGTTAAGCAATATCCTCCGGCAGGTCGGCAGGGTGTGCGGAGGGTGTGCTGGTGTGGCGATGTGTGGCGGTGTGGCGTGGTGTGCGCCACACTTGTGTGGCGAACGCCCCATGTTCCGGGCGCGCTCGCAGGGACGGTGTCTGCCGTCAGGCAAAAGGCCCGCCCCTTGCGGGGCGGGCCTGGCAGCCGGTTGCGCCGTGCGAGGCCGCTACTTCTTGGCGGCTTCGGCGTTGTGGGCGGCGATGAGGGCGTCCTCGGGGTCGTCCGCCAGATCGTCGGTGACGTGTCCGTCGAGCACGCGGTGGAGCTTGTTCATGTCCAGCGCGCCCTCCCACTTGGCCACCACCAGGGTGGCCACGCCGTTGCCGATCAGGTTGGTGATGGCGCGGGCTTCGCTCATGAAGCGGTCAACGCCCAGGAGCAGGGTGAGCGAGGCGATGGGGATGGTGCCCGTGGACTGCAGCGTGGCCGCCAGGGTGATGAAGCCGCCGCCGGTGACGGCGGCCGCGCCCTTGGAGGTGAGCAGCAGCACGAAGAGGATGTAGAGCTGGTCGTTGAAGGTCATGGGCGTCTGCGTGGCCTGGGCCAGGAAGATGGAGGCCATGGTCAGGTAGATGCAGGTGCCGTCCAGGTTGAAGGAGTAGCCCATGGGCAGGGTGAGGCCCACCACGGACTGGTCCGCGCCGGCGTTCTCCATCTTGGCCATCATGCGGGGCAGGGCGGCCTCGGAGGAGGAGGTGCCCAGCACCAGGAAGATCTCCTCGGAGATGTACTTGAGATACTTCCACAGGGAGAAGCCGGCCATCTTGCAGACGGCCCAGAGCACCACGAAGATGAAGAGGATGCAGGTGACGTACACGTCGATCATCAGGCGTCCCAGGGCGACGAGTGCGTCGTGCCCCTGGGTGGCCACCACCGTGGCGATGGCGCCGAACGCGCCCAGGGGCGCGAAGTACATGATGTAGTGCACCACCTTGAACATGCCCTTGGAGAACTCGTCGATGAACTGCACGACGGTCTTCGCCTTGTCCCCCAGGGCCGAAAGGCCGATGCCGAAGAGGATGGAGAAGAAGAGCACCTGGAGGATTTCGCCCTTGGCGAAGGCGTCCACCACGGAGCTGGGGATGATGTTCAGCAGGAAGTCCACCGTGCTGGTGACCTTGGCGGTCTGGCCGGCGTAGTCCTGGACTTTCTTGAGGTCTTTGGCGCTGTTCTGCATCTGTTGCGCGTAGGCGTCGAGGCCGATGCCGGGCTCGGTGTAGTTCACCACGGCCAGGCCGATGGAGAGGGCGAAGAGGGTCATGAGCCAGAAATAGGCCATGGCCTTGATGCCCACGCGGCCCACCTTGCCCATGTCGCCGATCTTGGCGATGCCCGTGACCACGGTGCAGAAGATGATGGGGGCGATGATCATCTTGACCATCTTGATGAAGGCCTTGCCCCACGGCTCCATCTTGGCGGCGAAGGGCTTGGTCTCGGGGATGAGGCCGATGACGATGCCCACGGCGATGCCGAACAGAACCCAGAAATACAGCGTCTTGTAAATCGGTTTGCCTGCCATTGCTCCTCTCCTGGATCGCTTGCTGAACACGTTGAAAGCTTTTTCCGACACGACGCCCTGGTCGGGCGGGGTTGGTGTCCGGTGCTACGACGCTACGCCTTGATGCCTCCTTGCGAAGGGGCGCGGCCGGGAGGAAGCCGCGACTCTTCAGACTGATTTCGCTGCGCTCCGGGCGGGTCCGGGAGGGACCGGCGGCCGGGCATGGCCGAAGCCTTGGCCGGAGGCGGATGGCAGGGCCGCTCTCCGGTGTCTCACTGGTGTTGACGCATGGATCGATGGCTTCGAGGGCTGCGGCGCGGGCCGCCTGAAGCCTTTGACGAGACATCCCTCCTCGCTTGCGGAACGCGCCCCAGGGGCGCGCGCCGTGGTTGACGCCCATGTGGCCTCGCGCTTCGCGTAAAAAGCGGCGCGCAGGCCAGTGTCCGAGCGGGAGCCGTCGCGGCCGGGGCTGGCTTCCGGCGACGCAGGGGAGGGATGCGGGGGACGGCTGGTTTCCCGTTGCTTGCAGTCAGTGTTAGACGTTCTCGTCAAAAATCTCAACAGGAAAAAAAGGAGCCCGTCATTCCGGGCGTTTCCGGGCGCGGCCGGAAGGGACCGGTCAGGCCGGACAGGGACAGCTGGGCCGGGAGGACCGGCCGACGTGGAAAGAGAGGAGACGGCCCTGCCGGGGCGCTCCGGGCCGTGCGGAGAGCGCCGGGCGTCGCGACGGGGTCGGCCTGGCCTCAGGCGATGCCGTGCTTTTCCATGTTGCGGTAGAGGGTGCGCCGGTCGATGCCCAGAAGCCGCGCCGCCTTTGCGCGGTTGCCCGCCGTGCGGGCCAGGGCGTCCAGGATGTCCTCGCGGCCGAGGGCGTGGCGGGTGAACACCGTGCGTCCGTTGCCGTGCGGGGCCGGGGCGTGGGCCGGGGGCGTGGCGGTGTCCTGGCCTTCCCGGTGGGGATCGGGCCGGGCGCGGGCGTCGGCGCGGTAGCGCGCTGCGTGGTAGCCTTCGGCCCCGGGGCGCGTCCCGTTGCCAGGCGCGGGGGGCAGCTGGCCCCGCACCAGCTCCTGGGGCAGGTGCTCGGGCAGGATGTCGCCGCCGGGGCTGAGGATGCAGGCGTGCTCCAGGGTGTAGCGCAGCTCGCGCACGTTGCCGGGCCAGTGGTAGGTCATGAACAGGCGCATCACCTCGTCCCCCACCCGGGCGATGTGCTTGCCGAAGCTGGCCCGGAACAGGCCCAGGAAGTGTTCGCAGAGCAGGGGGATGTCCTCGGTGCGCTCGCGCAGGGGGGGCAGGTGGATCACCATCACCTTGAGGCGGTAGAAGAGGTCTTCCCGGAAGAGGCCCAGGCGGATCTTCTCCTGGAGGTCCACGTTGGTGGCGGCCAGAACGCGCACGTTGGCCTTGCGGGTGCGCGAGTCGCCCACGCGCTCGTACTCCTTGCGTTCCAGCACGCGCAGCAGGTTCAGCTGGATGCGCGGGGAGATGTCCCCGATCTCGTCCAGGAAGATGGTGCCGTCCTCGGCGGCCTCGAAGCGGCCCACCTTGTCGCGGATGGCCCCGGTGAAGGCCCCGCGCACGTGGCCGAAGAGCTCGCTCTCCAGGAGCGATTCCGAGAGCGCCGAGCAGTTCACCTTGACGAGCGGCCCCTTGGCCCGGGGGCCTCCGTAGTGCAGGGCCTCGGCCACCAGCTCCTTGCCCGTGCCGGACTCCCCGGTGACGAGCACTGTGGACTCCACCTCGGAGAGCTGGTCCAGCACGGCGTAAATGGAGCGCATCACCTTGGACTTGCCGATGAGGCCCCGGTGTCCGTGCAGGTCGGTGAGGCGCTTTTCCAGGTCGGCCAGGCGGGTGATGTCGCGGATGACGAGCACCGCGCCCACGAAGTTGTTCTCCGGGTCCAGAAGCGGCGAGGAGTTGATGACCACGGTCTGGCCCGGGCGGTGGCCCTTGCACTCCACGCGGTACTCGATGACGGCCTCGCGGGTCTTGAGGGTGGTGGAGAGCACCTCGAAGCAGGCGCGGCGGCAGTGGCCGCCCACCAGGTGGAGGTGTTTGCCGTGGGTGGTCTCGCCGCCGATGCAGCACAGCTCCGAGAGGGCGCGGTTGGTCTGGAGCACGTTCATCTCGGTGTCCACCACGATGAGGGCGTCGGGAATGGAGCGGAACACGGCCTCCAGATTCAGGCGCAGGCGCTCCTTCTCGTCCATGGCGCGCTTGAGGGCGCGCTCGGAGAGGATGGACTCGGTGATGTCGCGGCCCACGGACTGGTATTCCAGAAGTCTGCCCTGCTGGTCGAAGAGAGCGTGGTCGTTTCGCGCCAGCCAGCGCTCCTCGGCGCCGGGCAGAGCCATGCGGCACTGGATGGAGCCCACCGGCGCGGCCTGGGTGAGGGCGCGCAGGTGGCGCTCCTGGCGCTCGCGCTCCTCGGGGGGCCAGAAGGCCATGAACTGCGAGCCCAGAAGCTCCTCCTTGGACTTGCCGAAGGAGCGGGCCATGGCCTCGTTGGCGAAGGTGACGGCCCCGTCGGGGCGGAAACGGCAGACGAGTTCGGTCTGGTCCTCCACGATGGCGCGGTAGCGGGCCTCGCTGGATTCCAGGGCTTCCTTGATGAGCCGCCGGGCGGTGACGTCGGTGAGGTAGCCCACGATCTCGGCGGGGCGTCCCAGGTCGTCCAGGACGAGGCGGAACTGGTCGCGGATCCAGCGGGTGAGGCCCTGGGCGTTGGTGAAGCGGTATTCGCGCGTGCCCTGTCCCAGGGCCAGCTGGAGGCGCAGTTCGGCCTCGGTGGCGGGGGCGTCCTGGGGGTTGATACGCGAGAGCCAGAAGCCGTGCTCCTCCAGGAAGCGCCCGGGGGGGAAGCCGGTGAGATCCTCGATGTTGTCGGAGATGTAGGTGAGCTCCAGCTCCCCGGCGGGCTTGCGCGAGTAGATCACGGCCGGGGCGCTGGTGAGCAGGGCCTTCAGGCGGGCCTGGGTGCGGGCCAGGGTCTCCTCGGCCTGCTTGCGCTCGGTGATGTCCTGGACCATGGGCAGGTAGTAGATGGGCCTGCCCCCGGCGTCGCGCACGAGGCCCGCCGAGAGGTGCACCCAGACCACCTTTCCGGACTTGTGGATGTAGCGCTTGTCCAGCTCGTAGGAGTCGATCTCGCCGCTTTTGAGCCTGGCCGAGCGCTGCTGGGCGGCCTCAACATCGTCGGGGTGGGAGAACATGATGATGGGCTTTCCCAGGAGTTCCTCCTCGGTATAGCCCGTGATGCGGCAGAAGGCCTCGTTGGCGCGCAGGAACACCCAGTCCAGGGAGAGCATGGCCGCGCCGAGGGGCGACTGGTCGAAGGTGCGGCGGAACTTCTCCTCGGAGGCGCGCAGCTCCAGGCCCATGGAGCGCACGGCCTCCTCGGCCAGCTTGCGCCGGGTGATGTCGATGTTCAGGCCTTCGATGTAGAGGAGGTTGCCCGCCTCGTCGCGCACCTGGCGCGCGCTGGTGTTGATCCAGCGCAAGCCGCCGTCGCGGCGCTTGAAGCGCGTCTCGAAGCCGGTGATGCGGCCCTGGGCCTCCAGTTCGGCCATGAGGTGGTCGCGGTCGGCGGGGTCCACGTAGAGCTGGGCGCGCAGGTCGGTGAGCTGGGCGATCACCTGCTCGGGGGTGTCGTAGCCCAGGATCTCGCAGAGGGCCGGGTTCACGGCGATGAAACGGCCGTCGGGCGTGGACTGGAAGACGCCCTCCACGGCGTTCTTGAAGAACGACTGGTACTTGCGCTCCAGGAGCTTGAGGGGCGTCAGGTCCGTGAAGGTGAGGATGGAAAGCCGGGTGTCCGGCGTCACCAGGGGCTGGGCCGCGATGAGCACCGGCAGGCGCGCGCCGCCCGCGCCCTGGAGGGTGCGCTCCTGGGGGGGCAGGGGCTTGTCCAGGTCCAGGGGCCTGTCCTGGGCGGGCTCGCAGAGGCATTCCAGGCCCAGGCAGTGGCGGCCCACGATCTCGCTCTCGGCGCGTCCCAGAAGCTCCAGGGCCTTGGGGTTGGCGTGGATGATCACGTGGTTTGCGGCGTCCACCACCAGGATGCCCGCGTCGATGGCTTCCAGGAGGTCGAGGCTGTCGATGTGCGACATGGGGTGCTCCGGGCGGTCTGGTTACGACGCCCCGGCCCCGCGCGCAAGAGCCTTTGACAATCCGCCCCGGTCTGGTTCACGGTTCCGCAAGGCCCCGTACGGGGCCGAGAAAGCCCCAGGAGCAACGCCATGCGCCACATTCTCCCGTGCGCCCTCGCGCTCATTCTCGCCCTCGGGGCGTCCCAGGCCGTCGCCCAGCCCGGCACCAGGGCCTGGGTCGAGGTGCTCGAAGGCATCGACCGCGACCTGGACCGCCGCGCCGGGGAGATAGACGCCGTGCGCCTGGAGCTGCCCTCCCTGCTCTCCCAGGCCGGACAGGACCTGGCCGCCCTGGACAACCGCCTCACCCAGACCGTGATCCTCGAAGGCGTGGTGGGCGACACCCCCTGGACCTACCGCGCGCTGCTGTCCCAGTTCAAGAGCGTGCTCATGGCCGTGGAGGAGGATTCGCGCGGCCTGCGCCTGGCCAAGGAACACCTGAACAAGATCAAGGACGAGAACGCCACCCTGCGCGAGGCCAGGCGCAAGGGCCACAAAGGCGGCGACAGCGACGCCGCCCTGTCCGCCCTGGAGGAGCCCGGCAGGCGCATGGAGTCCATCAAGTCCGACGCCGACGCCCTGAAGGAGCAGGTGGACCGCGCCCTGGAACGCTTCGAGTCCGTGCGGGAGCGCGCCGAGACCGCGCGCGCCGCCCTGCGCGAGGACTACATCCGCGTTTTCAAGGAACACTTCTTCGAGTCCGTGCGTCCTCCCCTGGACGCCTACGGCCTGATCCTGCTGGCCAACGCGGCCGAGGAGTGGCGGGACGACTATCCCCGCTTCGTGCGCCCCGTGCGCGCGGGCGGGCGCTGGGACGCCCTTGTCTGGGCCACGCTGCCCCTGTGGGCGCTCTTTCTGGGCGCGGGATGGCTCGTGGCCCGCTGGGCGCGCGTGGCGGAGGAGGCCCGCGTGCGCCTGGGCTGGCCGCTCATGGCCCTGGGGCTGGCCCTGGCCGTGACCACCAGGATCGTGCCTTTCACGGCCAACCACGGGGTCTACCTGGGCGTGACCACCCTGGTGGCCTGCGGCGCGGCGGCGCTCACGCGCCACCGGCTGGAGCGGGGCGTTCTGGCCTTCTGGCTGGCGGTTTTCTGCGCCGGGGCGACGCTCCAGGCTCTGGCCCTGCCGGGCGAGGTGGTGGGGCCTGCGTGGTTCGTGCTGGCCGGTCTCGGGGCGTGGGCGCGCTGGCGGCGGGGCGCGCATTGTGCGGCGTGGTGCCTGGGGGCGCTCGCGCTCGTCGCCCTGGGCGGCATGGGGCCCCTGGCGGTGGTGGCGGCCCAGGCGTGGTTCATGGCGCGCCTGGCCCAGGCCAGCGCCCTCTCGGTGAAGGCCCTGCTGGACGAACAGCCCGGGAGCTGGGTGCATTTCGTCACCCCCCTGGCCATGACCCTCACGGTCCTGGCCTGCCTGGCCTGGATCCTCCTGTTCATGGGCGGCCCGGGGTTCGTGGACCATGTGTTCGCCATGGAGGTGGAGCTGGGCAAGGCCCGGCTCAGCCTGGACGCGGCGGCGTCCATGGTGCTCCTGTTTTTCGGGGTTCGCCTGGCCCTGGCCTGGCTCGCGACCTTCCTGGAGCGCGCCTCCTTCGCGGGCAAGCCCATGGACCAGGCCCTGTCCCACACCCTGGGCATCCTGGCCTCCTACGTCTGCTGGACCGCCTACCTGCTGGCCTGCCTCCACGTGCTGGGCCTACCGCTCTCGGGGCTCACGTGGATCGCCTCGGGCCTGTCGGTGGGCGTGGGCTTCGGGCTCAAGGACATCATCAACAACTTCGTCTCGGGGCTGATCATCCTCTTCGGCGGGTCCATCAAGAAGGGCGACATCGTGCAGACCGGCAAGCTACTGGGCGAGGTCACGGCCGTGAGCGTGCGCAACACCACCGTGCGCACCATGGACAACTCCATGGTGATCATCCCCAACTCCAGCTTCCTCAAAGGCGAGATCATCAACTGGAGCTACCAGGACAAGCGCATCCGCCTGACCATCCCCGTGAGCGTGGCCCCGGGCACCAAGATCAAGAAGGTGCGCAAGATCCTCGTGTCCGAGGCGGCCCAGCACGAGAAGGCCCTCAAGGAGCCCGCGCCCTCGGTGTTCCTGCGCCAGTTCGGGCGCTACGGCCTGGATTTCGAGCTCTACGTCTGGATCGAGGACTTCCGCGACAAGTTCCGCGTGGAATCCGACCTGGCCACGGCCATCGACCGCGCCCTCCAGGAGAACAAGATCACCGTGGCCTTCCAGGGCATCAAGGTGAAGTACAAGCCCCGGGGCAGCGAGGAGGCCCAGCAGGAGGCCGCCCGCGAGGCCCTGCGCGAGAAGCGCCGCAAGGTGTTCGCCCTGGTGCGCCCCCTGCGACGCGTGCACATGCGCGCGCGCTGGGGCGTGAGCGCCCCCTCCCGTCAGGGGGGCGAGGAATCCTGAGGGGCGTGTAACCGACCCGCCCCAGCCCGCGACTACCCCTGCGGAGGCTCAAGTGGGGAAAGTCCACATGGGGGATGCGCAGGCCGTGCGGCGCGTCCTTGACGGCGACACGGAGGCGTTCGAGGTGCTGGTGCGCGCGCATCAGGAGCATCTGTTCCGCCTGTTGTCGCGCCATCTGCCCCGCTCCGAGGTGGCCGAGGCGGCCCAGGAGGCCCTCCTGGACGCCTACCAGAACCTGGCCAAGCTGCGCGAGCCGGACCGCTTCCGTTCCTGGCTCTCGGCCATCGCCATGCGGCGCGCCGCCGACTTCTGGCGTGAGCACGCCAGGCGCTCGGAAAAGGGCGTGGACTTCTCCGATCCGGAGCAGTCGACCTGGATCGAGGAGCTCATGGCCGAGGACTCGGCCCAGCGCTTCGAGGAACTGGCCGGACGCCGCGAGGCCGTGAAGCTTGTGGAGACCCTTCTGGACGGGCTCGGCCCCGAGGACCGCATCGCGGTGGAGCTCTTCTACGCCGAGGAATACGGCGTGGGCGAGATCGCCGAGATGCTGGGCTGGGGCGAATCGAAAGTGAAGGTGCGGCTGCACCGCGCCAGAAAGAAGATGGCCCGGCAGTGCGAGACGCTGCTGGGACGGGGAGTGAGGCCATGAACGAACGGATGGAACGCGTGGTCGGACATGTGGTGCGATCCAGGCAGGCCGTTGACGTGCCGCCGGGATTCGCCGGACGCGTGATGGCCCACGTGCGCGAGCGCGCCGAGGCGGCCCTGGACGGCTGGTTCGTGCGCCGCGTGGCCCTGCCCTTCATGGCGGGCGGCGGCGCGGCCTCGGCGGGGCTGGGCCTGGCCTGGCTGTGGCTGTGGCAGGCCGGATACGCCGGGGAGCTGACGCTGCTCATCTCGGGCGCAACCTGGGCGGGCTTCTAGCGATGGCGGTCCTCAACAAGAAAACGCTCATTCTGGCGGGCGCGGGCATCTTCCTGGCCGGAGCCCTGGCCGGGGGCGTGGGCGCGGGCTTCGTGATCAAGTACCGCTTCTCCCCGTCGCTGCGCATGGAGAAGATGGGGCCGGGCGGCTTCTTCATGGAACGCCTGGACAGCGCCCTCAAGCTTTCCCCCGTCCAGCGCGAGGCCATCGCCCCCGTGGTGGAGGACGTGCTTGCCAAGGCCCGCCAGGTGCGCGAACCCTGCCTGCGCGCCGAGGAGGAAATCTTCGAGGATGGCGCGACCCGCATCCGCGCCCACCTTGACCAGGAGCAGAACGAGCGCTTCACCGGCTTCCTGGAAAAGGCCCGCAAGTTCCGCAAGCGCGTCTTCGGCCCCGGCCCCGGTCCGGAGTTCGGGCCTCCGCCTCCGCCCCCCGGCTTCCCGGGCGATCCGCCCCCGCCCGGACCTCCCGGAGGACCGCCCCCCAAAGGTTGACCCCCCGGGCCGCCCGGCCTCGCATCGCCCGTCCCGCCCCAGGCAGGACGGGCGATTCGGTTTGACGCGGGGCGCGAATTTGTTCACCATGCCTGCCAACGAAACCCTCAGCGCGCAGGCTCCCCCATGTCCACCTTCCCCGTCTTTTCCGCGGTATTCCAGGCCATGGCCGTGTTCGGCCTGCATCTCGGCAAGCTCGTGAAATGGGCCATGGTCCCCCTGGCGCTCACGGCGGCGGCGGCCGCCCTGGCGGTGGGGGCGGCGGTGCTGGGCAAGCAGCTCGTGGCGGAGGGCTCACGGGCGTGGTGGCTGGGCGTCGTGCCCGCAGCGCTCTTCGTGGGCTGGGCCTGGGCCCCTTACGGCGTGCGCGTGAACCAGCTGGCCGTGTGGGGCAGCGTGGAGCCGGGGGGCTACATGGCCCAGATGGTCTCCGGGCGCGTCAAGTCCTTCCTGGGCTACATGGTTCTGGTGGCGTTCATCCAGGTGGCGGGCCTGGGCCTGTCGGCCGCGCCCTTTCTGGTGGCCATGTCCCGGGGCGACGGGGCGGCCCTGGCGGGAGGGGCCGTGAGCGCGCTCCTGGCCCTGTCGTTTCTGGTGCTCACATCGCCGCTCAACCTGGTCTGCACGGCGGCCTCGGTGACGGCGAGGCCGTCGCTGGGCCAGGTCTTCCACCTGGCCTCGGGCGCACGGTGGAGGATCTTCTGGCTCATGTTCCTTCCGGCGGCCCTCTTCGCGGTGCTGGGGGAGACGCTCACCCAGATCTCCAACGCCTTCGGGGCCGACAAGACCGTGCTGGGCTTCGTGGTGTTCATGCCCGCCCAGGTGCTGCTCACGTTCTTCAGTTCGGTCACGTCCACGGCCGCGCCGGGCGTGGCCTGGCGCATGCTTTCGGGCCTGCCGGACCCGCGCGGCGCGGTCTCTTCCGGCCCCGAACCCGGCCCCGAACCCGGCCCCGGTCCGGAGAGCCCCGCCGCCCCAGGCCATGAACAGGACCGGCCCTGACGCCCGGGGACGCCCCCCAGCGTTCCCGGCCCCCGGACAACACCCCGCGCCCCTGCCCGACGGTCCGCCCGTCTGGGGCCGGGCGCACGTTTTTCCAAGGAGTAGCCGATGATGCGGGAGAGCGACGAGGCTCCCTGGCGGTTTTCGCCCCTGCGCGTGGTGGGGGAGTCCCTGGCCTTCACGGCGGTCCATCTCCGGGAGATCGCCGGGTGGGCCCTGGCTCCCCTGGTGTTCGGCCTGGGTTTCCACCTCTACGCCGAGGTGCGCTCCGGCGGCGAAGCCTCCGCCCCGGCCTTCGGGCCGCTCATGCTCCTGGCGCTTCTGCTCCTGTGGATCAGGGTGCCCCTGGAAACGCGTCTCTACCGTCTGGGGCTCCTGGGCGAGCGCCCTGGCGCGCCCTACGCCCAGGAGCTGCTCACGGGGCGCTCCCTGCGCTATCTCTGGGCCTACGTGCGCATGACCTTCCTCTTCGCGGGCTGCGTGATGGCCGTCACCACCATCCTGGGCACGGGCATGGGCCTTCTGGAGAAGGACGCCGTCCAGCCCGGGCAGGCCATGCCCCTGGCCCTCGCGGCCGCCGTGCTGGGGGCCATGGGGCTTGTCTACGCATGGCTGGCCCCCCGGCTGCTGCTGCTTTTCCCGGACGTTGCCCTGGGCGGTCCGGGCAGGCTCTTTCCGGCGGAGGGCATCCCCCTGGTTGCCCGGCGGGCTCGCTGGCGCATCCTGGCCGTGGCCGCCCTGGTCTGGACCCCGGAGCTGTGCCTGAACGCGCTCACCCACGCGGGCCTGGGAGGCGAGAGCTGGCAGGCCTTCTCGGGCAGCGTGTGGTATGTGGCGGGCAGCTTTTTTCTGGGCCTGGCCACGCTGGTGGTCTCCTGCGTAGCCGGATCCAGGATGTACGGCCTGCTTGTTCCCGGCGGCCCCAGGCCCGAGCCCGAACCTCAAGAACCCGACGAGGACTGAGCGCGCCGTGGGCTCCCGCTTCCCCGAGGGCCTGGAGCCCGGGCGCGGGCTGCCAGCGGGCCGCGTGCTGGGCGAGGCCCTGGCCCTGGCGTCCGGTCATAGTTGGACCCTGCTGGCCTGGAGCGCGCCCCTGCCCGCCGTGGGGCTTCTGCTCATGGGGCTGGGGGTGCTCGCCGGGGCCTCGGGGGCCTGGGCCGTGGCCCTCACGCTCTCCATCTGGTCCGTCACGGGGGGGCTGCTGGCGGGGTTCTGCGTGCGGGTGCACCGCCTGATGCTCCTGCCGCCTGACCGCGAGGGCCTTCCTGCCCCGGCCGGGCGCGTGCGGAGCTGCCTGTGGGCCATGGTCCTTCTGGCCCTGGCCTCGGTCCCGGCGTGGGTCGCCGGGCAGGTGCTGGCCAGGGCCATGGGCCAGGCCCTGGACCTGGCCCTGGACCTGGCGCCGGGGCTGGCTCCGGCCCGGTCCGGCCCAGTGGCCTCCCTGGAGGCAGCCGTTTCGCTGTTGCTGCCGTTCTTCGCCGTGCAGGCGCTCATGGCCCGGCGCGTGCTTCTCTATCTGCCCGGGGTGTCCCTGGGTCGGCGCGCGCCGTGGTCCCTGGCCACGGCCATGGGCCGGGGTCACGGCATGGCCCTGGCGCGCCTGGGCCTCTGCGCCGGGGGCTTCACCGTGGGCGTGAGCCTCTTTGCGGGCTGGCTGGTGGGCCTGGCCTTCCCGCACGGCCCCCAGGGGCTGCTCGAACTCCTGACCCTCCTGGTGGGCCTGCCCGCCCAGGCCGTGTTCGTGGCCTGCCTCCAGGCCGCCTGCTACCGCCGCCTCACCCTGGACCCCGAGGCCTGATCCGCCCGTCATCGAGTCTTCGCGCACTTTTTTTCCGCTTTTTACCCACATAGCGCTATGTGGGTATTTTTTTCTCCGCGCCTGGGGATAATCCCATCGACCCTGGCAAGGAGAGACGATGGCCTTCACGCGATCAACCATCATCGACGCGTCCCCCTCGGGGGATTCCGTCAAACAGGCAGTCCTGGACCTGGACGCCGACCTCACGGGGGCCTTCGCGGGCCTCAATCAGATCCAGGCCTCCACGGCCCTCAAGATCAGCCAATCGGAATACGACCAGCCCAGCGGCGTGCCGCGCCTGGACGCCGCCGGGCGCATCAAGGCCGCCCAGCTCCCGGACGCAGGGGCCGACCTGCCCGTGGGCATGATCGCCGCCTTCGGCATGGAGTCCCTGCCCGAAGACGCCAACTGGCTCGAGTGCGACGGCGCGCAGCTGCCCCTGGCCGACTACGCCGCGCTCCACGACGCCATCGGCGACGCCTTCGGCCTGGCGGACCCCGGGTTCTTCCGCCTGCCCGACCTGCGCGGCCGCTTCCTGCGCGGCTTCGACAACGGAGCGGGGCACGACCCCGACGTGGCCCGGCGCTCGGGCGGCGACGCCGTGGGCTCCACCCAGAACAGCGCCACCCTGGACCACGCCCATCCGCTCTACGGCGCCACGGCCACGGGGGCCAGCGGGGGCGGCAATCAGATCAACTTCACCAACGTCTACGCCGGAAACACCCAGTACACCGCAGGCCTGCTCAGCGCCGCCGAGGGCGGCATGTTCTACCCTGCAGGCCTGGGCTCCGGCTGGCACGTGAACCAGATCTCGCCCTGGGAGACCCGTCCTTTCAACGTGGCCGTGCTCTGGGCCATCAAGTGGAGATGACCATGATCCTCTACCGATACGACGAAACGGGCCTCTACACCGGCCCCGTGTCCCCGGCCCTGTCCCCGGCGCGTCCCTTCGTGAACGGACGCCCCAACCATCTGCGCCCCGCGCGGGCCACCGAGATCGCGCCCCCCGAGGCCTCTCCGGGACAGGCCGCCGTGTTCGACGGCCAGGCCTGGTCCCTGGTGGAGGACCGCAGGGGCCTACCGGTCTACGACACCACCACCCGCGCCCTGAGCCTCTGGACCCGTCTGGGACCGCTCCCCGAAGGCCTCACGGACCAGGCCCCGCCCTCGGACTGCCACGTCTGGGACGGCCAGGCCTGGACCATGGACCTGGCTCTGCGCCTGGCCCGGGTGCGCCGCGAGCGGGACCAGATGCTCGCCGCCTGCGACTGGACACAGCTGCCCGACGTGCCCCTTGGCCCCGAAACACGCGCCGCCTGGACCGCCTACCGCCAGGCCCTGCGCGACCATCCCCAGGGCTGGAGCGCGGACAAGCCCTGGCCCCAGCCCCCCCAGGAGTGAACCATGGCCTACCGTTACGACTTGAAGATCGACCAGGGCGCGACCCTGGCCCTGGACATCGAATGCCAGGACGACGCCGGCCGGCCCATGGACCTCACGGGCTACACCGTCCAGGCCCAGATCCGTCACCGCCACGACGACCCCGAACCCGCCGCCGTGTTCGCGGCCGTTCTCGACGATCCGGCCGATGGCGTGGTGGGCCTGATCCTGGACGCCCACCAGAGCGGAGGGCTCACGAAATCCTACGGAGTCTGGGACTGCGAGGTCACCGCCCCGGACGGCAGCGTGCAGCGCCTCGTGGAGGGCAAGGTGAGCGTCTCTCCGCAGGTGACGCGATGAGCGCCCAGGTGCGGCGCATGGTGCTGCGGCGCGGCGCGACCCCGGTGGCCAGAGTGGCCGTCTCCACCCCGGAAGGGCCTGGCCAGCACGGGCAGTTCAGCGCCCTGGAGCGCTGCCGGACCCACGCCGCCAACGCCCAGGCCTCCCGCGAGGCGGCCCAGTCCTCCCAGGTTCAGGCCCAGGCGGCGTCCGCGAACGCCCAGGCGCTCCTGGAGCAGTCCCTGTCCGTAGCGGGCGGGGTTCGCGTGAGCCCCGCGGACGCGGCCCCCAAGGTGCTCTCCCTGGCCCTGGCGGCGCAGGCCCCCCTGGCAGCCGCCGTAATGGACCCTGGCGGGTCGGAGCGCCTGGAGCTCTCCCTGGCCGCCATGACCGGGGCCACGGCCGGGGAGGCCGGGACCGCCGGGGCCGTGCCCGCCCCCCAGGCCGGGGACCAGGGCCGCTTCCTGGGCGGCGACGGCCTCTGGCACGCCCTGGACAGGGCAAGCCTCGGCCTCTCCCGCGTGGAGGACGCCTGGACGCCCCTTCCCGGTCCCGTGGCCGTGCTCTCGGCCTCCCTTGCGGCCCTGCCCGGTGACTGCCTTGTCCTGGCGGCCCCCGGGCGGGCCATCCGGCCCCAGGTCCCGGCCGGGGCCGTCGGCCACGTGCTCGATGCCGCCTACGACCAGACCCTGGACCGCACCGTGGTC